>JAYUHP010000031.1:0-2508 GCA_043766875.1 Rickettsiaceae bacterium | reverse complement strand
TGAATTGCACCAAAACCTGCCCTAAGGGCTTAAACCCCGCCAAAGCAATTGGTGATATTAAGAAAATGATCCTCGAGAAGAATGGGCTTTAGACATTGGCGTCACCCATGAGGGTGTGAAAAAATTCCTGGATGACGTGTTTACTAATTGACTACCCAGCAGAACCCTGCTATTATTCTGCTCTGACCGATATATGATTCACACAGGTTAGGCATCAAATGAACTCCTCGAAAGCAAGTATTGCTAAGCCTCAAGCGCAGTCCGGGGAACAATCCCTCATTTTCAGATATCTATGGCCAATTTACAAGCATGAAACTTCCAAATTTCTGCTGACCACTTTGCTGATGTTCTGTATTTTATTTATACAAAATGTTGTGCGCGCAGAAAAGGACAGTATCGTCAACACTATGGTTGGTACAGAAATAATAGCATTCCTGAAGTTCTGGGGCGTCATGCCTGCATCACTGCTTATGGCAGTTCTATATGTAAAGCTGATCACAAATTTTAAGGGGGAATATGTTTTTTACATGATTATCTCCGGCTTCCTGGCGTTTTTTGCATTGTTCGCTTTTTGGATATTCCCGAACCACGAAACTCTACACTTCAGCCCAGATCGTACCCAAGCCCTAATAGAGAGCCTTCCCAACCTCAAATGGTTCATTCTTATATTGTCCAAATGGGGCTTTTCACTGTTTTATATAGTGGCGGAACTTTGGCCAAATGCAGCTTTTGCCCTGCTTTTCTGGCAGTTTGTCAATAGCGTAAATACGGTGGATGAATCCAAACGGTTCTACACATTATTCGGCCTTCTAGGGCAAACCGGGCTCTATATCTCAGGCACATTCCTAGAGCATTTGCCAAAAATTAGTACGCATTTTATAAGCACTTTGGGCATAGAGATGAACCGCTCTGTATTTTCTATGCAATTGGTACTCTCGGTAGTCATAGTGCTGGGGCTTGTGGCAATTTATACATTCTGGTACCTAAATCACAAAATACTAACCGCAGCGCAAATAGAATTCAAAGCTAAAAAGCAGAAAATGTCCGTCAAGGAAAGTATAAAGATGGTCGTGGAATCACGATATATCAGGCTCATCACCCTGCTTCTTATATCATATGGAGTTGCTATTAATCTTGTCGAAGGCCCATGGAAAAAGAAGGCCAGCGCAATATATACAGACCCTGAAGCCTATGCATCATTCGTTGGAAGCTATTTGAGCTATACAGGGCTACTAACGATATTATTCGTGCTGCTGGGCTCCAATGTCGTGCGTTTCTTGGGCTGGAGAGCAGCTGCAATAATCACTCCTATTATGGTGTTTGTTACCGGGATCACATTCTTCGGCGTATCTAACTTCGATATGCTGGAAATGTTCGGCATAGCAGTCACAAACCCCGCCACGATTGCAATCTCCATAGGCGCTATCCAGAATATCCTCAGCAAATCCTCAAAATATACATTGTTCGATTCAACCAAAGAAATGTCCTATGTCCCCTTAAGTGACGATCTGAAAACAAAGGGCAAGGCCGCAGTAGACGTGATTGGGGTCAAGCTTGGGAAATCATTGAGCGCATTTTTGCAGTCCGTAATCTTCATAATCCTACCATCTGCAACATTTCACTCAATTTCCATATATCTTATGGTAATCTTTACCATCATCTGCGTGGTGTGGATCTGGGCTGTCAACGAGCTCAGCAAAGAATATAAGAAAGCCGTTGGGAATAATGATGCTTGAGAAACGCTTCACGCCTTACCAGCCTTGACCATCCCTCTATATATTTGAGTCGCCAGCTCTTGTGGTTTTGTTTTTCCTATGACAACAGCTTGCACACCAGCTTGAACCATCGGAAGCGAGGGGTCTTTGGGAACTATTGCAAAGCCTGCCGCCTCCAGCGCTCTGATAGCGGCTTTTGCCTGGGCACTATAATCTTCCCAGAAATAGCTACTATCGGCTGACTTAATGGCTTTTGCTATAATTGATTGCGCTTGACTCATGGTTGATTTTTCCTTTTGGTGTCATACCCCATTATCGTCACCCCGGAAATTGCGCAGCAATTATCCGGGGCCTATAACCTTAGGTAGTTGAGACAGTCTACTTACGCCAAGGCTTCGGTAGACACTAATACGCTATAAGCTTCTGGCCTGCCGCCCGAAGCTTTAGCGTAGGGTGGGTCCCGGATATTTTTCTCCGAAAAATTCCGGGATGACGACTACCCTATCAAAATATCAAGCTTATTATCCTGAAAAGTTGCAACAGCTTTGGTGATATCTATTGAGGTCACTTTACCATTAGCATGAATTTTTACCTGGCCCTCTTTAAGACTAGCGATGATTGGCATATGCTCCGGCAGCACACCAAATTCGCCCTCAGCGCCTGGCATTACGACCATATCTACAATCTCATCATATTCTATACTCAATGGCGAAATGATGCGCAAATGTAACTCATGCTTTGACATTACGCCGCCTTTGTTGCGGTATTACGGGCCTTTTCTATAGCTTCTTCA
>JAYUHP010000030.1:0-6735 GCA_043766875.1 Rickettsiaceae bacterium | reverse complement strand
GCCAAAAGGCTTCGCCATGGCAAGTCGCCGGGGATGGCATCTAAAGAATCACGCACTTGCTGCTGGAGATTTCATTAAGCAGCTGTATATTTTGCATTGCTCTGTCATGTAGATTTTGGTAATGCTCTCTTTGGACCTTTGAGAATCTGTGAGTGGGGCTAAATTTTTTGCTCATGAGGTAAATCCAGGCGGCTTCTATATTGTGCGGGGATCTGCTTCCTTGTTCAATATGGTCTCTAATAATCGCAGGCCTTGCTTGAATTTCTGTGATTTTTTCTCCTACTATATGCCAATATTGCGCCCAACCTGGGTTAGGGGCTACTACACCGCTTACTCCTCGGCCATAGGTAGTTTCTAGGAATTTAACCGCCTCGAGATTGCCAAGAATAGCACTTTGAGTTCCGTGTTTAATAGCGTAGCCAAAATTTTCCACTCTAAACTTAAATTTAATATCCAGTGCACTAGTAAACTCATCTCTACCACACTCCAATAAATATTCAGTCGTCCTAAATTGCGGATCTTTTGCCCATTGTTTCTCAAGTTTAGCATGTTTTGCAGCATCTAGTTCTGCTATAACTTGTCGCGTATGTGCTCTATCAGCTCTAGCATCGTAGGGCCTAGGAGCGGCTTTAGCTACTCCCCCTTTACCTGCATCCCATAATTTTTGCTGTTCTCGGAGATTTTGTGCTGTAACAAGATGTTGTGGAGTTGATGCCATGCTCATATTAATTTCTCTTAATTTATTATTAATAATTCTATAATAAATTAATTTATAGCATCGTTTTGGAGA
This sequence comes from Rickettsiaceae bacterium, assembly GCA_043766875.1. GTDB lineage: Bacteria > Pseudomonadota > Alphaproteobacteria > Rickettsiales > Rickettsiaceae > JAYUHP01. The sequence continues at coordinate 5,945 of JAYUHP010000030.1, read as the reverse complement.
TTGGTCAAGATGAAAAGCTTAGCGCGCAGCCGTTTCTGCGAGAAAATAGGTTAATTTGTCGTAAAAATACGATGTTGTGCCGTCATCCCGGAAATTGCACAGCAATTATCCGGGATCCATAACTTTAGGTACCTTGTTATTATATACTGTATATGAGGAAAGCAAACCTCTATTTCATCGTATAGCTTGATATTCTGGGCTTATGGGTCCCGGATATTTTTCTTCGAAAAATTCCGGGATGAGGTTTGTGGCTGCGCTTAGCCCCGAGTGACATCAAAACCCTATTTCCTCAGCTCCTTCAGTCTTGCTATCTCATCGTTAATGGCTTCGTCTATATGGGCTTCACGTTTTTTTATCTCAGCCATTGCTTTAGGATCATCATGGTACATAAATTCCTGCTTAATATAGGTATCTTCTTCCTTCATCCTGAGTCTTGTATCCTCAACATTCTTTATCATAGCATTAAATTCAGTATCTTTCATCTTCTCTTTAATATAGGTATCACCCATTACCTGATTAGTGCCTGTCCTTAATTGACTCTGCACATCATCTTTTATGCTCTCTTTTATCAAATCATCATAATGAGCAGCGGTACCCGATTTTTCAGAGCGCAGGTTAGCGAGGAAGTCAGGCCTTTGGATATCATGACCTTCTGCAACCGTCTGTTCATCCAAAGCTTTTTGCCTTCTCAGAGCCCTATTTTGTTCTTCTTGATCACGCATTATCTCGGCATGTGACCTAAGTCTTGAGTCATCATAAAGCATCTCACGATTCTCACCACCCATCAAACCACCACTCAAATAGCTTTTCATATTGTCATAGGCGCCCATAATCTTCTCACCCTTCATCTGACGCTCACTATTCTCTTCATCTTTCATGCTCTTAAAGTCATTCTTAAGATTTTGGTAATCTTCAACAAAGCCCACTCTTTTAGCAAGAAATCCTTTACCTTGACTAGACATTTTTTTATAAGTATCTAGATATTCATCTTGGTAGTTTTCTTGCTTCTTTTTGGCATTCATGGCATCCTTGAACCCAGCATCTTTCATTACAGCAGCTGCCTTTGCAGCTCCCAGTTTCTTGATAAGGGCCTCTTGAGCTTCCTTTGAATTACCATCTGCAAGCTTTTTGGCTAAAGCGGCTGCTTCATCTTTATCCATACCACTTTGCGTTCTGAGAGACAATGCCATCTTCTTCTCATAATCAGCTTTATTGGTCTTAAAATCCAAAGCCTCTTTCCTGCCATATCCGAGCTTGCTTTCAACCTTCTTGTGGATATTGCCGCTTGCTCCAAACATTCCACCTTTTTCCAAAGCCTCATCTCTTATCTTATTTGATCGGTAATTTTCCCATTTCTTGGCCGCAGCATGGCTGACATTATTCTCCCAGAAATTATGCATACCGTCTCTAAGACCCTTAAAGCCTGTTTTTCGGTCTATATAATTACCAAGCTTGTTAACAGGCTTCATAACAGCGCTTTCGAATTTTGAAACGGCAGCAGATGCGGCTTTCCTATTGCTCCCAAGATTTCCAGTGGTGCCGCTTAGGAACTTCGCTATAGAGACAGTGCTACTGTTATAATGATGTAGTAAATATACACATATAACTATAATGAACAATCCAGCAAAGTCAGTTACATCACCTTCCCGTAGAATATTAAGCTGCCTTGCTTCATAAGGAATAGCCGGATCTAAGAACGGCAGATCAGGATAGCGCATCCCCACACATTCATATGCCTGACAATAATTTCCTATAAGATCGCCCTTTGGAGAAAATCCTATGCTAGCTGAGGCAGTTCCGGGAGTTATTGTTGTATCGAAATTATATATCGCGTTTCCTCCCAATTCTGCATCAGAAGCGCTTATGAAGTGCGCCTTTGGAACAGGTATTGGTACAAGCGCTGGTGCATTGCTTGTGCTTGAGATTTCAGGGAACCACCAAGAAAATATTGGTACATCGGTGCTAGGAAATGATTGAAAACATGCTCTAAAGCCGAGGGTATTGTAAATTTGGTTTCTTATGATCATTGTCATGAATAATACGCCGGCGGTCACTAATATTGCCTGGACAGCATAACCAATGAGTTGCTTGAGCCAGTTCTCAAAAAATGACTTTGTTGACTCAAAAAGATAAAGCGCTATAAAAATAGGGGCAATGGAAATAAGCAGCCCTACCATCACAAGGCCTGTCATATAAAGTATCGCTGCATCAAACAGTACCATCAGGATGAAGAATAGCATGACGAAATAAACAAGAATGTAGAACCACCCAGTTGGCGTTGAGAACAGGAGAGAGGATAGCTTTATCATTATTTGGTCAGATGTTAGGAATACTATTAGATTAGTGCTTCCAGGACCAGTGGTGGAGGCGGCTTTCAGTATATTTATGATATATTGTACTCCCTCGTAAAACCAGATAAGCACATATTCATTGAAAAAATTCCAGCTTATGTTTGGGTCTATGAGAGTCGCGATAATTGCTACTTTAATTACTCTTTGAATTAGCTCCGCTTGTGTTATTTCAAGGGTGCCCATAAGGAATAAAACACCAGTAATTGTGATAAATAATGTTAGCATGCCTCTCACAGCGTTTGTAAACTGAGGATTGGCAACGATGTTTTGATAGATTAGTCTAACCACCCCATACTGCCTTATCCCAGAATCGCCACTATCATTTGTACCAAATAATGTCTGGTGTACAAGGCCTGTGGTATAGCTTATAGGGTCTAGACTCGGGTCTAGAAGTCCAGATTTCACAAAAACCTGATATTGCCCACTATTATCGTCATAATAACTGTCTAGTATTTTGAAATATAATTTGCCATTGACGTAATTCAGCCTGCTTGAGTTCATGCTATTATCGCCATCATAATTATACATCCAGCCACCTGCTGGGTGCATTGCACCTGAGGAGGAAAAATCATACATATTATATTGAGGGTGAGGGGCTCCCATATGCCGCGTGATGCCAAATGGATTGGTCATTGTGGATAGGGTTTCGTTAGGGTTATCTATTGGCGTGGAAAGCAAGGCGTATAATCCGACCCCTCCAGTCATAATACATGGAGCATTCTCGATGACTGGGCCGTCACACATCTCGCCATTTTGATATCGGCAATACTGCAGCCTGGAACACATGCTTGAAAGCTTCTGCTTATCGGCTTGTGTGCCGAACCATGGACACCAAGCAGAAACCTCAGCAGAGTTATTTGAATCATCTCCACTGATCCAGTTTTTTACCATGATATTAACTGGATTGCCGCTTAAGATGAAGCCTGGATCTACCCATGGAGCTACTTCATTTGCCTGTGTTCCTATAATCACGCTAGGATCATATCTGGCTGATATAACAGCCTTCGCAAATCCAAAGTCATCAGCGGCTATACAGCCTTCAGACCTCGTACAGCCGGAAGCAACGGCTAGTAGACAAGAAAAAAGAAAAAGTTTTTTAACCCATTCAATGCTAAAAATCTCTTCAAAACACTTTACTAAACGTTGCACCTGGGCTTTATCCTATCTTGGTTTGTATCTCTAACTGCATGCTCAAAGAAAGATTTATATTTATTATAATTAGTTAAAGTCATTAGAACATTATTATACCAGCTATAGATAAAAGCTATCTATAAAGAAAAAAATTGCAACTGACATTTAACTAATATCAATGGTGTAACCTTTCTGCTTACATGCTCTCGTAAACTATGATTTATCGGTAGTTTAATTAAATATTGTTTACTAATGTTCGAATAAAGACTGAAGAGTGTTCTACTATTTAATATTAGTACTCCCCAAATTGTGGTACAGAGTACTTTATTAGTATTTCAATATATTCAGTTTAAAAAACCTAGATATTGTTGCTCCAGTAACATTGAAATATCTAGCATGGTCTGCCTGCGGTAATTTAGGATTGTCTTTTATCCTCTGCAGTAATGCTTGCTTATTTAGTCTTTTGCGAATCTTTTGAGATCTTAAATTAAGACGTTTCAACATTGCAGATACAGCCCCTGAAGTAACCCTAAAATGTTTAACAAGATCACTTTGTTTTAGATGAGGGTTTTCTTTGAGCATATCTAACAATTCTTGTTTATTGATTCTGTAGAGTGGTTTTTCATCTCGTAGCTTAAAGCTTTCGAACATTCTGGATATAGAGCTTGGAAGAACTTTGAAGTATCTAGCGTGATCTGTCTGTGTTAGGTGAGGATTTTCTTGAACCCTTCTAAGAAATTCTTGTTGATTGATTATGTTTTTAGATTTTTCAAGTTTTAGCTTAAGAAGTATCAACTTCCTGGATATAGAGCTAGCAGTAACCCCGAAATGTTTAGCATAATCCTTCTGCGTTAAATCAGGATTTTTTTTTACCATCTGAATAAATTCTTGCTCGTTGATTCTGTTTATAGGTTTTTCAAGTTTCAGAAGTCTTATCTTTCTAGATATAGAGTTAGCAGTAACCCCGAAATATCTAGCATGATCCGTTTGTTTTAATTCAGGATTTTCTTTTACCCTTTGCATTAATTCTTGGTTATTGATTTTATTACTTTTGTTTTTTTCATCTTTTGTATAGCACTCAAATTATGTCAGAAGGAATAAATGAACACTTTGCTCTTATTAATCTATAACAAACTAAAAATAGAACATCCATATGTAAAGTGCAAATATTGTTACTTTAGTAATTTTACTATATAGTATGTATCTTTGCCGCAGATAAAGGATTGCAAAGTAATAAACAAATATGCAACTCAGTCTGATACTTAAGTCAATTTTTGAATTCTATAAAAAAGAAAAACATATATGAACGAGAAAGAGTTACAACAATCAATATCTTATTTTAGAAACTCAACCCAGTACCGTATTATTGAGAAATATCAAAAACCACAACAATATCACATAGATGATCAAGCCTTAAAATATAGAGGAATTTTCTTAGATGTAGAGACTACAGGGCTAGATTACACTAGAGATAAAATAATAGAACTTGGAATTGTTTGTTTTGAATACTCGAGTGATGGAAGAATCTTTCGTATTTTGGAGGAATTTAGTGCTTATCAAGACCCAAGAATTCCTATTCCTGAGGATATTACTCAATTAACTCATATATCAGATGATATGGTGAAGGAACATAACATAGATGTAGGTAAGGTAGAACAGTACATAAAGGAGGCTACTCTTATCATAGCCCATAATGTTGCATTTGACAGAAAATTTGTTGAAACTATGTTTCCAAATATTCCAAGGAAGCCTTGGGCCTGCCTTATGAATGATATTAACTGGAGAGGAGAGGGAATTGAAAGTAATAAACTTGAATATATAGCCTATCGGTTTGGGTTTTTTTATGAAGGTCACCGAGCTGCCATAGACTGTTTAGCAGGAATACATGTGCTGGCTCAAAACTCTTTAAGTAGATAGCCAAAACCCTATTAAACAAAGCCTTTTACCAGTAACAATCATTTTGCGCGAGATAAACTTGCCAAATTATCTCGCGCAAGTTATTATATATCCATTGTCACTCAGATTGTAATTTTATGAAATTTGTTGGAAGAAAAGAATATCTAGATAGTTTAGGAGATTTACTTAACAGGCCCAAATCTAGTTTAGTAGTTATAAGAGGGCGTAGAAGAATAGGGAAGAGTAGGCTTGCTGAAGAGGTAGGAAAAGGCAAAAGATTCTTACGTCTTTCTGGCATCGCCCCGGAGCATGGTGTCACACAACAAGATCAAAGAAATAGTTTTGCAAATCAATTAAGCTTACAGCTTAATATGCCACAAATGCTTTTTCAGGATTGGGATCAAATATTTGTTTTTTTAAATAGTCAAATCAGAGAAGAGCAAACAGTAATATTACTTGATGAAATATCATGGATGGGCTCTAAAGATCCAACATTTTTACCTAAATTAAAAAATTCATGGGATCTTTATTTTCAAAAACATTCTAATTTAGTCATAATACTTTGTG
>JAYUHP010000029.1:0-2519 GCA_043766875.1 Rickettsiaceae bacterium | reverse complement strand
ACCCATTTAATCTTCCTCCAAATTGTCGTTATATGATCTCTCATTTCTAACACAATCTGGAACCGATTTAATGAACTTCTACAATCCCGGAATTTTTCAAAGAAAAATATCCGGGAACCATAACCAATACAGTTGAGTATTATCTCAAAGACTGTGATTATAGATCCCGGGTCTACGTTTTACTCCGCCCGGGATGACACTGGAGTGGAAAATACGCAGGCAGCAGTGCCTGGACAATAACTTCTTCGCCAAGCACGGATTTGTCAATCCTAACTTCCGCTGCATGAAGCATTAAATTATTGTTTGGAACCCCACCATATCTAGCATCTCCAACTATAGGGCAGCCTATTTGCTTTGAATGAACCCTAATCTGGTGCATCCTTCCTGTTATTGGTAAAAATTTGACCAAAGCCATATTGCCATTAGAGTTAATAATCTCATAATCGGTAATAGAAAATTTACTACCTTTCACTACCTCAGGATAAGACTTTACCTCAAACTCGCTGGTCTTGAGTAAATAAGACTCTATCCGCCCCTGCTTCTCCTTTGGAACCGGCGATATGCAGGCATAATATGTCTTGTGAATTTTATTATCACGGAAGGCTTCCGTAAGCCTCACAGCAGCATCCCTAGTCTTAGCAAGAAGCATCACTCCGCTGGTATCTCTATCAAGCCTATGCACCAGTCTTAGATCAAAGTTTTTTGTATTCAAATAGCCAAGAGCATCATCCAGTGATAGGCTGATTTTTGTACCACCCTGACTTGCAAGTCCTGATGGTTTATTCACAGCCAAAAACTCTGACTCTTCATGAAGCAAATATTCACCCAAAAGCTTCTTTGCAAGTGCAACCACTATGCCACTACTCTTCACATCTGCTTGCTGTCTTTTCTCTATTGCTTGGGAAAAACTTACAATATCCCCATTGCTTATCCGATGATTGGATTTGACCTTTTGTCCATTGACCTTTATGGAGCCAGAACGCAGGGATTTTTCCACCACACCTTGAGTCATGAATGGATCTAATGTCCGAATATAGCGATCAAGCCTAATCGGAATTTCGTGCTCTTTTATAGTGATATTTTCGGACATATTCTCTCTTTAGCGTCATCCCGGAATTTTTCGAAGAAAAATATCCGGGACCCATAACCTAAAGCATTTGAGATAATCCTCAATTGTAGTGGTTATGGGTCCCGGGTCTAGGCTACGCTCCGCCCGGGGTGACGAAGCTGAGCCGCTTTCACTGTATTACTCAGCAAATAGGCAATAGTCATTGGCCCAACGCCCCCTGGCACTGGGGTAATATGAGCTACATGATCCTTCACATTCTCATAATCCACATCACCCACGAGCTCAGAAGAGGCAAGCCTCGTAATTCCTACATCGATAACTATAGCTGACTTATTAAAATACTCAGGACCCAAAGATCTCCCCATACCTGTGGCCGCAACTATTATATCTGCTTTTTTTGTAATTTCATGAAGATTTTCAGTATGGGAATGGCAAATGGTTACTGTACAATTTTCGTTAAGCAAAAGCGCAGCCATTGGCTTTCCAACAATATCAGACCTGCCTATTACGACAGCATTTTTTCCACTCAAGTTATCGCAACAAGATTTAATTAGATGAAGGCAGCCCAGTGGGGTGCCGGGAATAAAGCCAGTTTTACTTCCTGTATGTAATAGCCCAACATTTACTGGATGAAACCCATCCACATCCTTTGTGGGTAAAATTTTGCTTTGCACAGCATGTTTATCTATATGAGCTGGAAGAGGAAGTTGCACTACGATTCCATCGATAGCTGCATCAATATTCAGCTGCTCTATCTTATCTAACAAAGCCTTTTCTGCAGTAGCCGCCGGCATGGATATAAGCTGCGCACCAATCCCAAGCTCCTTCGCTTTGGCGATTTTGGCCGATACATACACCTGACTGGCTGGATTATCCCCCACAAGCACTATTGCAAGCCCAACCGTAATATTTTCTTTTACGAGTTCTGCTATTTCAGATTTTAATTTCTCAAAAATACCATTCGCAAAAAACTTTCCGTCTATTATTGTCATTTCCTACCAAAATTTTTCATTTCAATAATCTCCTCAGGGGTACCAAGGGGACTATGTTTTTTAAGCGCTGTAAATTTTTCTATTGCATCCCATTCAGCTATTTCTTTATTTCTAGCTTCATCATTCTTAGCAGCTATATAATCTAATTCTAGCTCTTTTTCCTTGAGACTAAGTTTTTTAATCGTTTTCATTTTACCCCCTTCGTAGTTGAATACTCAAAGTGTAATGCCTTACCGTCAAATACCCTAGAATAAGCATGGTGCATTGCCATTGCTGCTTCAGAAAATCCAACTAAAATCAGTTTTAACTTGCCCTCATAATGAGCAACATCACCAATAGCATAGATGCCTGGGATGCTCGTTTCGCATGAAGCTTGACACACTTTTATATGGTGATAATCAAACTCCAAGCCCCAGTTTTTTATTGGGCCTAAGTCAGTTGCTAGACCAAAAAATGGG
>JAYUHP010000028.1:0-2528 GCA_043766875.1 Rickettsiaceae bacterium | reverse complement strand
GCCCATTCAAGCAGCAAGTGCAACAGGTGGAGATAAAAACACCGTAATTGGAGTGTTAAATTGTAGTATTTTACGAGGTCTATTATCAAGTAAGTTTTGGTATTTAGCAATATCTTCGTCAGTTACAGTAGTAAAATCAGTTTTCTTTGGAATGAATTGCCTCAGCAGTCCATTAGTATGCTCATTTAACCCCCGCTCCCAAGAGCTATATGGTGTAGCAAAATAACATTTAGCATCTAAAGCTTTTGCAATAATTTTATGATCAGTAAACTCTTTCCCATTATCAAATGTAATCGTGTGGACTTTATCTTTGTAAGGTAATAGCAGATCTATTATTGCACTTGTGACTGCTTCCTTTGTCCTGTTAGGTACTTTCTTTAGAAGAGTTTTTTTAGAGCATCTATCTACAAGTGTTACGATAGCTTCCTTATGATTTGCTCCTATGACAGTATCAGCTTCAAAGTCTCCAATCCTAGACTTTGTCTCTACTATAGCATCTCTCATAGATATATCTACACGATCAGGTATTAATCCTCTGCTAGAGTAGATGCCACTTCTCTTGTTATATTTTTTGCCAGATCTACGTAAATACCTATACAGTTCTCCGCCATCTTTCTTATCATTCCAGATAAAATTATATATTGATTCATGGCTTATACTTATACCTTCTAGCTTTAGAAAGCCTGATATCTGCTCTGGGCTGTGATACTGGCTTAAGCCATAGATAATCTTTGCCTTAATCTTTGGAGTAATAGCTCTAGGGGGAACGCTCTTTGATTTACGCCGATTATATTTATTATGTGCTAAATTAGGCTTATATCCACCAGTTCTCTTGTTGCGCTTAAGCTCTCTGCTTACAGTACTTGGACTAACATTAAGCTCCTTTGCTATTTTTCTTATTGAATTATTATTTGACTTTAGACCATAAATAATGCATCTTTCCTCTAGGGTCAGATGCGTGTATTTCTTACACATAGTTACCTTGTTTTTTTGTACAATTCGGTGTAACTATTTATCTGACCTTAGTCAATATTTTCTTCAAATTATATCTAAATCTAGAATCTATAACCTGATCTAAAAATATCCTCTACTGTTGCACTTCCTTTTTGAATTGGCGATCTATAGGTAACTATTTACAAAGTTAGTTGGTTAGGTTAAAAATTACTATATGAACAATATAGAAACATATAGTTTTTTATTTAGTGATACGTTGTTTGGCAATATTATATTCTATGGCCATGGAGAAATGGTGCTGCCCATAATGAGTAGCCTTGAGACATATAATAGGGAGCTGATGCTGATATTAGCTTCCTTGGGGTTTTTGGGAGCGATTTTGGTGAATTACATCTTCGGCAAAGCCCTTTATAAGGTCTATAAGAGTGCTCTGGATGAATCTAGACAGGTGAATTACGAGCTAGTCCATGATATCTTCAATAAATATGGGAGTTATTTGCTCTGCTTAAGCTTTCTGCCTATCACATGTTGGGTTGTACCGCTTTTATCAGGTTTTTTGTCATTCAGCCTTTGGCGCAGCCTTTTCTTCGCCGGGCTTGCTAGGGTTCTTTATTACGTCTATATGGTGTATGTATGATACTAAACCTCACCACGGACCAAAACTATCTCATATCTATCGCTGAATTAATAGAGGCTAAATTTACGCAGAATATCAATGAGTTAAAAATAATTCTTCCAACTGTAGGGGCATGTATTCGCTTGCAGGAAATATTGATACAGCGGGCTAAGAATGGAGCATGTATTTTGCCGCAAATCGTGCCTATTGTGAATATCGGCATTGGCAGTGAAGGAATCTATCAGATACCGAGTAACAATGTGGAGCCGCTGAGCTATCTTGAGCAAAGGGTGATAATTGCTGGGCTCATCCGCATAGAAGATAGTAATCTCACAGTTACTCAAAGCTTGGAGCTGAGCAGCCATATTATAAGGCTTTTCAGTGAGTTTGCTAGCTTTGGCATTAACATTGAGAATTTGGCTAAAGCAGCGCCTCATGACGTAGCGGAACATTGGCAGCATATGTCGGAGTTTTTGCAGAAAATTTATGCAGCTTGGCAGGAGTTTAAAGCTAAGAATGAGAAGATTGATTTAAGTGAATATAGACAGAATATGAGTTACTTAGAGATAAAAGCCGCGAAAGAAAAAACATATCCACAAATCATGGCTGGTATATTTCCGGAAGGAGATTTGATGGAGGAACTTGTTGATGCTATATCCGAGTCCGAGGTCTCATACCTGCTGCCGCCTCAGGAGAATAGCGCAAAGCTTGTGGCATCTTATGATTATGAGAAAGCCGAGAATTTAAGAGGTGAGGCTGAGTTGATAGCTCAAAAAGTGCTGCAGTGGACTAAAAATAATCCAGAGATAGCAATAGTTACAAAGAATAGCGACTTAATTCATATGTGCACTCATTTGCTTGAAGCACATAACATAGAAAGCCAGAATATGAATGGCTATTCGCTAAAGCTTACCAAGCCATATGAGTTCTTTATGCTGCTTATAGGTGTCATTGACCG
>JAYUHP010000027.1:0-2534 GCA_043766875.1 Rickettsiaceae bacterium | reverse complement strand
TACAAGAGGTCAAATCTTTATTATTTATAATATTTATAGCACTCATTATACGTACCTTCATTATAGAGCCATTTTTTATTCCATCTCCTTCCATGAGAGCTACCCTTCTTGATGGAGACTATGTATTTTCTACAAAATATGATTATGGATATAGCAAATATTCATTTTTATTCCTTACACCTCACTTCATTAAGGGTCGTATTTTACCCACAGCCCCACAAAGAGGAGATATAGTAATTTTTAGATCAAATCATGACAACATGCAAGAGCGCTACATAAAAAGGCTTATAGGAGTAGCTGGAGATAAGATACAAATGATAAGCGGCGTGCTTTACATAAATGACAAGCCGATACAAAGAGAGTTTGCGGGTAAATTTACAGATGAAGATGGCACTGTTTATAAAAAATATTTGGAAATACTTCCAAATGGGGCAAAATACCATGCCTTCTACTTACCCGAAGAAGATAAACATGGGATAGATATGCTGGATAACACCGCAGCATTCAGCGTTCCGGATGGAAATTATTTCTTTATGGGGGATAATCGCAATAATTCAAATGATAGCAGAGCAAAGGTAGGTTTCGTTCCTTTTGAAAATCTTATCGCAAAGGCACAATTCGTATTTTTCTCCACAGAAAAGCTCTTATGGCTGAATCAAGGTGGTATTAAAGAACAAATTGCACAAATATACCCATGGATTGCTTCGATAAGAGGTAAGAGATTGTTTAAGAGCGTTTACAGCTTGGAATAATAATTATGAATCATACCAAATTAGAAGATTCTATAAATTATAAATTCAATGATCTCTCCATGCTTCAAGAGGCTCTCTCTCACCCATCCCTCCACGGTTATGCATCTTTCTCAGGAAGGGATTATGAGAAATTAGAGTTCCTGGGAGATGCGGTTGTTAACCTTATTATCACCGAAACTTTATATTCAAATTTTCAAACCCATAAAGAAGGGGATTTGGCCAAAATGCGCGCCTATTTGGTCTCAAAAGAATTTATGGTCAAAAAGGCGAAAGAGCTTGATATAGGAATGTATATTTTGATGGGGTCAGGGGAAGAAGTAGCTGGTGGTAGGGATAATCCAAATAATTTGGAAAATGTGCTAGAGGCCATTATGGGGGCTATATATCTCGATGGAGGGTTGGATAGCGTAAGAAATGTTATTTTAAACCTATGGGGAAATATCAGCCCAGATATTCTGCTAACCTCAGACCCTAAAAGCACATTGCAAGAGATGTTACAGGATCGTGGCATACGCCATTCTTATAATGTCGTGGAGAAGCAGGGGCAGCCACATAGTCCTACCTTTAAGGTAATGCTAGAAATAGATGGTGGTAATTTCGAATATGGCTCTGGAAATTCTATCAAGATGGCAGAAAAAGAGGCCGCCATAAAAATGCTAGCAAAGCTAAAAGAGGCTATAAATGAATAAAGTAGAGTTAAGAGCGAAATATGCTGCAAATACGAAAATTGATGATGAACAAAACAAGCTGATAGTAGGAGCTGCCGCTGCATTGATAGGTAAATACGAACATATTCACCTGATAGGAATTTACCTACCTCTACCAGGCGAAGTAGACCTCTCATCATTGATGATAGAATTTCCTGAGATAAAATTCGCTGTACCAAAGATTAGAGAATTAGAAATGTTTTATGTGAATTACTATCTCGGGGCAGAACTGAGACCCAATAAAGTCTTTGAAAAATATTATGAGCCTACGTCCAATACAGAAGCATTTCCTAAGCTGGTGTTCGTCCCGCCAGGGGTCGCATTTGATATCAGGGGCTATAGGCTGGGCCGTGGTAAAGGGCATTATGACAGATATTTTGCAAAGCGTGATGTAACAAAAATCGGCGTATGCGCTAGCTCGAATTTAGTTCTGGAGCTACCTAATGAATGGTATGATCAGAGGATGAATCATATTATAACTGAAAATTTAACGATAAATTTATGATATTAAACTTCTTAGACATAATATGCTTTTCAACAATCGGGTTGTCAGTCCTAGCTGGTATATACACTGGCGCTGTAAGACTTATCATAGGCTTCGTTTTCTTCGTGCTCTCGATTGTTCTTGCTTATCTATTCGAGGCCACCTTGGAAGACATTGCATTAAAACATGTTTCAAACCCCCTTGCTGTCTTATTAATCAGCTCATGCTGCTCATATATTATAAGCGCTGTATTTTGTGCTTTTATTGCAGGAAGAATAAAAAAACTCACTTCAGATATTAGCGGAGGGTTCGCCGACAGACTGATGGGAGCCTCTTTAGGCGCGGTGAGGGGCGGGATATTATCTATTTTGATTTTCCTAAGCGCTTTAATTGTTAGCAGCGCATCATATAGCAATTCTAAGGATGTTTTAGAGTTAATAACGCCTAAAGAAAGAGATAAATACCCGAATTGGGTGAAAGGAGCCTTTAGCTTTAAAGAACAAAGCATGGCCATCAACAAAGCTATAGAACTAATAGGACCGCAAACATTTGAAGAAATTCAAATGCCTAAGGCTAAAATTATACAAGAGG
>JAYUHP010000026.1:0-2537 GCA_043766875.1 Rickettsiaceae bacterium | reverse complement strand
TAGACTTCCTAAGAGAAGTATCAAGAAATCACGGTCTTACCACTATCAAAACATTGCAAGAAAGCCTAGTAAAATCTATTGATATTAAACTACAAGAAGCAGCTGCTGCCAATACACTGGAAGTAAAGATGGGATATAAAATAATTGATGTTACAATAGGGGAATCAAATACTGCAATCTTGCAAAATACACAAGCTTCTGGCGAGACTCCTGTCTCCTGCAAATTTGACCATATTATAGTAGCGGATGGAACTAACTCAGAAACTCTACAATTGCTTAAATCAAAGGGTGTGACACTTCCTGAAACTAAATTTTTAAGCAATACAGATAATGAAGCCTACGGCACCGCAATTTTTCATTATGAAGTTAATGAGGGAACTGATGCTAAAAAGCTATCAACTTTATATGATCAAGATCTAGCTCATGCGGCTTATAAACACGCTTGTCATGAGAAAAGAAGTATCTGGCAGAAGGATACCGCCCCATCGATTTACCTAACAATCAATCCTGCAGATAATACGATATATATCATAGGCCAAATTCCAGAAAGTTTTTTGGGAATGGAAGGACCAGTACAAAAAATGTCCACTGGAATATGGTTTGCAAATATATTAACAAGATATCTTGCCCATGAAGTCTCTCCATTATCTTTAAAAAGCTGTTCTGCTTTTATACATCCTAAAGAATATTACTCTTCAGCAGTTTTCAAATTGGGAGAAGGGCATGGCTATATTGCTGGAGATGCTCTGATGCCTAGTCTTTTTTTGTTGGGGCATGGTGTAGAGAAAGCAGTTTGTAATGGTGTAGCAATTGCCCAATCAATAAATGCAAATGAGTCAGATGATACTCTATCTGAGATGGTAGACTATGATGTATTAAACTACGAAGTGGCAAAAAATAACCACAATGCTTTTAAATACAATACACTTAACCAAGTACTATTGGGACTGATATACCAAATTGAAGAATCAATGTTGGGAGAACGAAGCCTACAATTTCCTGACGAACTAAATGAAGCAGAACCATATATGTTAGAAGGACTTGGTCATGCTTCGCATTATTCTGGTGAATAGCTAAGCCTCTTCCTCCTCAACCTCAATGGCTTCAGCGTCAAGAAGTTCGGCTTTTGAGGAGACAAGCTGGTATCTGGTCAGGTTGGAGATTTTATTCTTCTGATTTGAGTCAACACCAAGCTTCTGGATATTCTTAACTTTCGGCAGAAAATTCCTGTTAAACGATGCCGAGAATTTGTCATAATTATTGACCAGGCTCTGGATATTCCCACCGATCTTCTGCGAATAATCAGTCAGAACAGAAATGGAAGAAAGAATCTTCCTCACCTCTTCTATAATCGCATTATGATTGGCGCTTCGCATATTATCATTGATCTGAAACCTAGCGAAAGAAAGCATATTCATAAGACCCGATGGACCAACTGGAAAGATATTCGCGCTCCAAGATTTGGTTATGAAGCCAGGATCAATATTAGTGACTTTGTCTACTGCAAATTCCGTTGGCAAAAACATTAGCATCATAACATGCTCTATGTCTCTTCCAGATAGGCTATAGCTATCTATGATGTTATCCACATATTCCTTAGAAGCAAGCGACTTCAGATGCATATTCATAGCTTTTAGCAGCTTGCTTTCTGAGTCTTTATCCTCAGCTGAGCCAATTTCTACAAGAAACTTCGATGCTTTGGCATCAATAACTAGCAAATTATTGCCAGGCAATCGCACGATAGCATCGGGCCGGAGTTTATTCTGCTCCATATCCATTATGGTATGCTGCATGAAGAAATCAATGCCAGAACGAAGACCAGATGCTTTGAGAATATTTTCAAGCGTAATTTCGGCCAAGTGACCAGCCCCAGTTGGGGAAAGGAGAGATTGCTTGATCAGCTCTACGATAGATTTGGAATTTCCGACGTCCTGGCTTAAGGATGACATCATTTGCACGAGGCGCTCAAACTCCGTATGAAACTTCTGCGAGGCCGCAGTAATCCGCTGCTCAGACATCTCACGAGATTGCTGATTCTCCTGCTTATGAACTGCAAGCAACTGTTTTGAAAGATCATTGCCTAAGTCAAAAAGTGCCGCCTTGGCCGAAGCAAAAGCATCCTTCTGTAGCTTTTCAGTATTGCTGCAAAGCTCTTTTAAATATTTATTATCCGTCTCCAATTCCTGAAGTTTTTTTACCGCACTAAACCTCATTTCTTCGAGTTCTAAGAGCCTTTCATGTAGCTTTGCGTTTTCTTCCACCACAAAGTCAAAGCGAGCTTTGATAACAGAAAATTTCTGGAAATAATACACAGCTCCCGCAGTAGAAACCACTGCGGGGAGCGCAGGAAGCATATATAATAAATTATCCCACATTAGCTGAGTCTACCCAAGATATATTGCCGTCTGCGCGATAATATACCACGTTCATCCTGCCATTTTTTGTGTTTTTAAACATAACAGCCGGCAGGCTCTCCAAATCCATCTTCATAACAGCATCGCTAACGCTTAGCTGCTCTATCCTGATAGGAGTTTCAG
>JAYUHP010000025.1:0-6810 GCA_043766875.1 Rickettsiaceae bacterium | reverse complement strand
TGCTGGCGCATAGAAAGCAGAACCGGTTTTGAGTAGGTTCACGATTTCACCGCCACCGTTACGTGTGCGATCAACTATCGCATCTATCTTTGCTTGAGTAGACCAGCCCATTTTAACAAGATCAGGAACTGGAATGCCAGCTATTGTGGAATATCTGACAAGCGGCACCATTGTATCGCCATGGCCGCCTAGTACGAAGCTTCTTACATCTTCTACCGATACGCCAAATTCTTGCGCTAAGAAAAGATTAAACCTTGAGGAATCAAGCACTCCGGCCATTCCCACAACCTTGTTTGGTTTAAGACCGCTGGCTTGCTGCATAACCCAAACCATCGCATCTAGCGGGTTGGTAATTACTATAACAAAAGCATTTGGAGTATGTTTAGCGATATTCTCTGCAACTGATTTTATGACGCTTGTGTTGATTGCCAGAAGATCATCGCGGCTCATGCCTGGTTTGCGCGGAACACCTGCAGTGACTATAACAACGTCACTTCCGGCGATATCCTTATAGTCATTAGTACCAGTTACGCTAGTGTCGCTATTCTCAACTATCGAACTTTGCATGATATCTAGAGCTTTACCTTGAGGGATACCTTCTGCTATATCAAATATAACAACATCTCCAAGCTCTTTAAGCATAGCGAGATGAGCAAGTGTTCCACCGATATTTCCGCCGCCTACTAAGGCAATTTTGGCTCTAGATTTCATATGTTAAGTCCCTTTTTTGAAGTTAAGGCTACTTAAGAATTCATCGATCCAAAAAAGTCATCATTGGATTTAGTATCCTTAAGCTTATCAATCAGGAATTCAATAGCATCCACATTACTCATGGCATTGATGATTCTACGCAATACCCACATTTTTGTGAGTCTTGCCTTATCAACCAGTAATTCTTCTTTACGTGTACCAGACTTAGTTATGTCTATAGCTGGGTAAATACGCTTGTCAGAAATCTTACGGTCTAATACGATCTCACAGTTGCCGGTGCCTTTGAATTCCTCGAAAATCACCTCGTCCATTCTGGATCCGGTATCGATAAGTGCTGTAGCTATTATAGTCAATGACCCGCCATTTTCAATATTTCTGGCGGCTCCTAAGAATCTTTTTGGCTTTTGCAGCGCATTTGCATCAACACCACCTGTGAGTACCTTTCCCGATGATGGCACTACAGTATTATATGCACGGGCAAGACGAGTAACGTTGTCTAGCAATATCACTACGTCTCTCTTATGCTCAACAAGCCTCTTGGCCTTTTCTATAACCATTTCAGCGAGCTGAACGTGACGTACGGCTGGTTCATCAAATGTCGAGCTTACCACTTCGCCCTTCACAGAACGTTGCATGTCAGTTACTTCTTCTGGTCTTTCATCAATCAGTAGCACAATCAGATATACTTCTGGGTGATTTGTTGTAATAGCATGTGCAATATTTTGCATCAATGTTGTTTTACCAGTTCTAGGAGGAGCAACAATAAGAGCCCTTTGGCCTTTACCTATGGGAGCAACAAGCTCGATAATACGATTGCTAAAATCCTTCGCACCTTGTACTTCTAGATTGAGTTTTTCTTCTGGATAAAGCGGGGTTAAATCATCAAAATATATGCGATGCATTACTTTAGGGATTACTTCGAAATTTACCTTCGTAGCTCTGATCAAGGCGAAATAACGTTCACCGGGTTTAGGAGCCCTCACTTGGCCTTCGATGGTATCACCCGTTCTAAGACCGCAGCGTCTAATTTGGTTTGGAGATATATATATATCATCCGGACCAGCTGAATAGTTAGCTTCTGGAGCTCTTAGGAATCCGAACCCATCCGGCAATACTTCGAGAACACCTTCACCGACGATTGATCCAACTGTCTTCAGTATGGCAACAACGAGCTCTTGCTTTGTCATTGTGCTGGCATGCTCTATATTCATGCTTTCAGCTTGAAGCTGCAGTTCTTCAGGAGATTTTCTTCTTAGCTCCTTAAGTATTACTACAGGGCCTTCCTGGGGAACCTCTTCATTATTATCGTGGGAATTATTATGATTGTGATTTTCTTCTGGCGAACTGTTACGTTCTTCATTATTGATACGTCTACGCATGTGTAAATAACTTTAATTAGATTGATATGGAAAAATGCTTTTGCATCAGTGGTACGATAAAGCTAGCAAGGAGAACATTATTATTTTTAGTAGGAATGGCTCTAGCAGCCTTAAGTATCTGCAGGGTAGCAAAAAATGCTGTAGATGTCAAGAGGGTTTAATACTCATTGGCACTATATTTTGTACATAATATATAAATGCTGCCCATGATCATGCTGATGATGAATATGAAATAAAGTACTGGGGCCCAGGCTAACCCGGTTTCCTTAAACAAAAGTGTAGAAAGAGCGGGGGTAGTTGAGGAGATACACATAGAGCCTATTGCATGAGCCAAGCTAAATATTCTGTATCTGATGAAGCTGGGGATGCTTTGCTTTATGAATGCTAGAGCGGGCATTGTGAGTATAGGAAGGCTAGCCATCATTGCGAAATATAGCCAAACGGGCATAGTGCCGCTTCTGATACAAAATAGCATTGCTATGGTGAATCCTGTGAGAATGATACATCCTATTGATGCAACAATTACTCTCCCCATCTTATCTGCTATCCATCCAGAAGTTACAGCTGATGCCATATATATAATGATTGCTATGGAGGTGTATGATTGCATAGTGGAACGTGGAATATAGCCCAGTAATTCAAATACATATGTTCCAAAGAATAATACACAAAAATGATTTGTTCCGCCTACAGCTCCTGCAAGGACGGCGCAAGTAAGAAATAAGGGAAAATGCTGCCTTATGATTTTTAATGTTGGGATATCCTTATATGTATCATATTTAGGATCTTCTTTGTGACTAGCTTTATCTTCAGATTTGCTGTAGTGAGCCAAAGCTAGCATTACAACTCCCATGACAGTGCCAACTAAAAAAGCAAAGCGCCAGCTATAATGAGGCATAGAATCTAGAGTAAAGAACCAAGCAGAAAGTGACGCTACGAATGAGCCAGCAAGCCCTGAAGTAGTTACTAAACCGTTCCCAAGACATTGGTGATTTCTTCCGATATGCTCATATACGTAAATTCTAACACCGTCAGTGCCGGAGGAAACAAGAGCTACTATTGCCATTCTGGCTACTAATAGAATGAGAGCAGCAACTATTCCTATATAGTGATATCCTGGTGTTATTCCAATCACTAAGGATGCCATGGCAGTCCCAAAGAGGCTTATTTTTAATGTTGCGGATCTCCCGTATACATCTCCTATTCGCCCGAGTACCAATGCTCCTATGGGCTTTGCGCAAACTGCAATTGCCATGAGACAATAGGTATTCAGTAGCGCAATTGTAGGGTCGGCCGAAGGGGTAAAGCTTTTGGCTATGGAGGCTGCCAAGAATCCGAATAAATGGTGGTCATAGTATTGAGAAAGAGCTCCAAACGCGGCTATAAGAAATGATTTGCGATTCATGGCGTGGGTCTCTATGGGTGCTCATGTACATATATTGGAAAAACCTAGTAAAATCAAGGAATTTTAAGCGGTGAAGGTAAATATTTATGCAACTCATCATAAAGTCCTTGCACTAGTTGAAAAAATTGGCTATATTTCTGCGGAATTCTAACTTAAACATGGCAGAAACTGCCTATGGGTATGCTTTTCTCTAAAGCTTACCTAGCGTTTGAGTTATTGTGTAAATTTTTTTTGGAGTATGCTCAGTGCCAACAAATAATCAACTAGTACGTTTTGGCAGAAAGTCAAAAGTAGTTAAAACCAAATCTCCTGCTTTGAAGGGGAATCCATTCGCCAAAGGTGTTTGCGTCATCGTTAAGACCGTAACACCTAAGAAGCCTAACTCAGCGCTTCGTAAAATGGCAAGGGTTCGCCTCAGCAATGGTATGTATGTGAATGCATATATTCCAGGAGAGGGTCATAATCTGCAAGAGCACTCTACAGTATTGGTTCGTGGTGGTCGTGTGCCGGATCTACCAGGTGTGCGTTATCACATCGTGCGTGGTGCGTATGATACTCAAGGTGTAAAAGATCGTAAACAAAGCCGTTCGAGATACGGCGCTAAACGTCCTAAGTAGTAAGGGGAAAAAATATGTCACGTCGTCACGCAGCTGAAAAAAGAGAAATTTTGCCTGATGTTAAATATGAAAGCATCTTTGTTGCAAGATTTATAAATAATATCATGTCTCAAGGTAAGAAAGAACTTGCTGAAAAGATCGTATATAAAGCATTTGATATAATGAAGAACAAGCATAGGGTTGATCCTTTCGAGGCTTTCAATACAGCTTTGTCTAATGTCAGGCCTTATTTAGAGGTTACTTCTGTTCGTGTTGGTGGTGCAAACTACCAAGTTCCTTCTCCGGTGGATGAAAGAAGAAGCTATACACTTGCTTCTCGTTGGATCATTGATGCTGCTAAAAAACGTTCTGGTAGCATGATTATAAAGCTTGCTGAAGAGCTGTTTGAAGCTTCTAACAGCCGTGGCTCTGCTGTGAAGAAGAGAGAAGATACTCATAAGATGGCGGAAGCGAATAAAGCCTTTGCGCATTTTAGTCCAAAGAAAACAGGTGGTGGTAGATAGATTATGTCTCAAACTAAACATGCTTTGGTCGATATTCGTAATATTGGCATATGCGCACATATTGATGCTGGTAAAACTACTACTACAGAACGCATTTTATATTATACCGGCAAGTCCCATAAGATAGGTGAGGTGCATGAAGGTGCGGCTACTATGGACTGGATGGAGCAAGAGCAGGAACGTGGTATTACTATTACTTCTGCTGCTACTACTTGCTTCTGGAATGATAAGAAAATTAATATCATTGATACACCAGGCCACGTGGACTTCACAATTGAAGTTGAGCGTTCTTTGCGTGTACTTGATGGTGCTGTTGCTGTGTTTGATGGTGTTGCAGGTGTTGAGCCACAATCTGAAACCGTATGGCGTCAGGCTGACAAATATAAAGTACCTAGAATGTGCTTTATTAACAAAATGGACAGAATGGGTGCTAATTTCTTCCGTTGTGTGGAAATGATTGTAAGCCGTTTGGGTGCTACTCCGCTAGTAATGCAACTTCCTGTAGGTATTGAAGATACTTTTGCTGGTGTAGTGGATCTACTAAAAATGAAAGCTATTATCTGGAAAGATGAATCATTAGGTGCTGAATTTACCTATGAAGAAATTCCTGATGATATGAAAGCTCAGGCTGCAGAATATAGATCTCGTATGTTAGAAACTGCGGTTGAAGTTGATGATGAAATGCTTGAAAAATATTTGGGCGGCGCTGAGTTAACTGAAGAAGAAATTAAAAAATGTATCCGTAAAGGTACAATAAATAACGTATTTGTTCCTGTGGTATGCGGCAGTGCGTTTAAGAACAAAGGTGTACAGCCTTTGCTTGATGCAGTAGCTGATTTTCTCCCATCACCTTTGGATGTTCCTGATATTCAGGGAATTAATCCTAAGAATGATAAGGAAGAATTGCGTAAGATATCTGTGGATGAGGCTTTCGCTGGTCTTGCTTTTAAAGTGATGAACGATCCTTTCGTTGGCTCTTTGACATTTGTGCGTATCTATTCCGGTAAAATTAAAGCTGGTGATAGTTTGTTAAACACAGTTAAAGATCAGAAAGAGCGTGTTGGCCGTATGCTTTTAATGCATGCGAACAATCGTGAAGATGTGAAAGAAGCCTCAGCTGGTGATATTGTTGCTTTTGCTGGGCTAAAGAATACTACAACTGGGGATACTCTGTCAGATCCTGATCGTCCAATTATTTTGGAAAGAATGGAATTCCCAGATCCAGTTATTGAGCTAGCTGTTGAGCCTAAAACTACTGCTGATCAAGAGAAAATGGGTCTTGCCCTTTCTCGTCTTGCTGCTGAAGATCCTTCATTTAGAGTATCTACAGACCAAGAAACTGGCCAGACTGTTATTAAAGGAATGGGCGAGCTGCATCTTGAGATTATCGTTGATCGTATGAGACGTGAATTTAAGGTAGAAGCTAATGTTGGCGCTCCGCAAGTGGCTTATCGTGAAACTATCACGAAGAAATCTGAGATTGACTACACTCACAAAAAACAAAGTGGTGGTGCTGGTCAGTTTGCTCGCGTTAAAATTATTTTTGAACCGCTTGAGCCTGGTAGTGGTTTTCAATTTGAAAGTAAAATTGTTGGTGGCTCTATTCCTAAGGAATATATCCCTGGTGTAGAAAAAGGGCTTACAAATATTAACGAAGGTGGTATTCTAGCAGGATACCCTATGATAGATTATAAGGCTACTTTGGTCGATGGCGCTTTCCATGATGTGGATTCTAGCGTACTCGCTTTTGAAATAGCTGCAAAATCTGCTTTTAGGGAAGGGCTGCCAAGGTCTGCTCCTTGTTTGCTTGAGCCGATTATGAAGGTTGAAGTTGTAACTCCTGATGAATATATGGGAGATATAATAGGTGATCTTAATAGCCGTAGAGGTCAAATGCAAAGCATGGAGCCACGTGGCAATGCACAGGTAATTAATGCGAATGTACCTTTGGCTGAGATGTTCGGGTATGTAAATACTCTAAGATCGCTATCGCAAGGTAGGGCTCAATATACTATGTTGTTTGCGCATTATGAACAGGTGCCTCAGCATGTTGCTGATGCTGTGAAGGCAAAAAAATAATTTTCAAGGAGAAGAATTATGACCAAGGAAAAGTTTGAAAGGAATAAGCCACATTGTAACATAGGTACGATAGGGCACGTGGATCATGGAAAGACATCATTGACAGCTGCGATCAC
>JAYUHP010000024.1:0-2561 GCA_043766875.1 Rickettsiaceae bacterium | reverse complement strand
ATATCTCAATGATGATGCTGTAAATACATTTCCGGGGGATTATGATAATCTCACAGATAGTGGATATATCAAAGCTAAAACCTTTGACGGAGGCTTTTGGCATCATATAGATATAGGTGAATTTTGCATGCATAGGGAAAATAAATTCGGCAAAAAACAGCGTGGACTTGACTCGGCTATGCTATGTAAGCATATAATGGAAGCTTGCAAAGGCTTATTGGTAAGAAAGACTTATAGGGGCCATTTTGTAAGAGTAGAGGAGGAGATCTGATTGAACAACCCGCTTGACCCCAGCAACTTCAAGAAAAATAGCGATGAAGAAGATGAGGGCGATGATGAATTTAATATCAAAACTCTAGAAGACGAGGCATCGCCGGAGGTCAAAGCTCTACTTGATGTTCTGAGTGCTGATGACGAATTCAATAGTGAGCTAGATGCTCTGCTCGCAAATCTTGATCCAGACAATATCGATCTCACATATCTACAAACCAATCTGATATTGCTTCTACAAAACATGTTGGGAAGGCTGCATATCAGTGGTAAGGACAAGATCAAGGAATTGCTCAAGAGTAAGGAAAAACAGATCGGCGGTCACCTAAAAGAGCTTAGCATGCATTTGATGATGACAAGGTCTCAAACTGTCAAAGAGTTTACCAAGGGTATTGATACCCCAAAAGATAAATATGCTCATCTTAACACAGTTTCCAAAACCCATATAAAGCAAGTTATGAGGAGATTCGCTGTATATGAGGTTTATAAACTAATGAATCCCAGGCGTATCGCAGGTGAAACGAAGCGCCAGCATTTCATGTCTAATATTATTACACTTGGTCTTAGAAAAGCGATAAAATACGAAGGTGAAACTATAGAGCAGGTTAAGAAAGAATATGCTCCATCTGTGCTCAAGAACCTTGAAAAGCAGCATTCGCGCTTCAAAAAGGGTGGTATAAAGGGGATAACTGTTTAGTTTTTACTCTAAAAGCTCTCCCAAAGCACTCTACCCGAAGCTTTAGCGTAGGGTGGTGAGCCCGCCGGGACTCGAACCCGGGACCACCTGATTAAAAGTCAAGTGCTCTACCAGCTGAGCTACGGGCTCATAAATATCCCATGTTGTCATGGGTATAAAAATGTGTTTTACTTTATGGCTGAAAAACTCTAGGATGTCAAGAACTTAATTTGATTATTTTCAGGAGACTGTCATGAGTTCAAGAGCTGCGATCATCATACCTTCCCGTTTGGGATCAACCAGACTTGAGGAAAAATCTCTGAAATCTATCGGCAATTACAGCATGGTTGAACATGTTGTACATAGGGCGCTAGAGAGCGAAAGTGGAGATGTATATGTTGCAACAGATTCTTGGCTTATTGCTGAGAAAGCGAGTGTCGCTGGCGCTATCCCGATAATGGTGACCAAGTCTGTAGAAACTGGTACAGATCGCGTTTGGGAGGCCGTAAAACAAATTGAGCTGGAAAAAGAAATTAAATATATAGTAAATCTACAGGGGGACCTTCCTCTGATCAATCCAAGAACGATAGCCAAAGTTGTTATGGAGCTTAAAAAGAGCAATGCAGATATAGTAACTCCTGTTACGAAAGAGGCTTGTGAGCAGAAGAATGATCCTTCGAAAGTGAAGGTAATAAAAGCTATGGATAATACTGCGCTGTATTTTTCACGTAATACTATACCTTACGGGGCAGATTGGCATTGGCATCATATAGGCATATATGGATTTAAGCGTGATGCGCTGGAGAAATTTGTAAATTTGCCGCAATCTCATACTGAACTGACGGAAAAATTAGAGCAGCTTAGGGCTCTAGAAAATGGCATGAAAATAGGGCTTTGCATAGTGGATGAAAATGTCACATCTGTGGATACTGCTGTAGATCTGGAGAAAGTGAGAGATATCTACAATAAATTATATCAAATTATTTGATTATTCCGTCTCAAGTGAGTAGTATTGTCTGGTTATTGAGCATCGAACCTGATATTTAGGCATCCTATGAGATTTTTGTTAGTAATTAGCTTATTTTTAGTCTGCAGCGCTCATGCTGATACAAGAATAAAAGATATAGCTACCGTTGATGGTCTTAGAGACAATATGCTCGTTGGATATGGGCTTGCTGTTGGTCTTAGCAATACGGGTGATAATCTACAAAATGCGATTTTTACTCAAATGGGAATCGAAGATTTTTTGGAAAGGCTTGGCGTTAATATAAATAGCCAAGGGGCCAATGCAGCTGGGGGAAATCTTAAAACAAAAAATGTAGCATCTGTAATGGTGACAGCAAATCTCCCACCTTTTGCAAGGCAAGGCTCTCGTATTGATGTTAAAGTCAGTGCTATTGGCGATTCAAAAAGTATAAGAGGAGGAACAGTGCTTGCGACCCCTCTCTTAGGTCCTGATGGGAATGTATATGCGGTGGCGCAAGGGCATATAATAATTCCAGATTTTCATCCATCTGCTGACGATGTAAAGACAAAACGTGCTACGGCCGAAAATAATGGGTTTGTTCAGAGTGGAGCTTTGGTAGAAAACGAGCTGGATTATGGACTCCACCAG
>JAYUHP010000023.1:0-6874 GCA_043766875.1 Rickettsiaceae bacterium | reverse complement strand
ATCCGGGACCCACCCTACGCTAAAGCTTCGGGCGGCAGGCCAGAAGCTTATAGCGTATGAGTGTCTACCGAAGCCTTGGCGTAGGTAGACTGTCTCAGTAGCTTAAGGTTATAGATCCCGGATAATTGCTTCGCAATTTCCGGGATGACGTCAAGATAATTCGCCCCAGCTTATACCAACCTTCATCCCAACTGTCAAAGGCACTTTGAGAGATATTACGCTTTGCATTGTCTGTTTTATTATTGGCGCTATAATATCGATTTCATTTTCTGGAACTTCAAATACCAGCTCATCATGAACCTGAAGAATCATCTTCGTCGTGAAGTCTCGTTCTTTGAAGATTGCCGCAAGTTTTATCATGGCAATTTTGATAATATCAGCATTGGCTCCTTGGAGAGGGGCGTTGATTGCTGCGCGCTCGGCAAAGCTGCGCATTGAGAAATTTTTATCCTTTATCATAGGAGTCATGCATTTGCGGCCGAACATATTTTTCACATAGCCATGACTTCTTGCGAATTCCTTGGTTTCCTCCATATATTTTTTTATCCCAGGATATTTCTGGAAATATAGCTCTATATATCTTGCAGCTTCGGGGTTGCTGATGCCAAGCTGTTTCGCCAGGCCAAATGCGCTGATTCCATAAATAATCCCAAAATTAATGGCTTTGGCTTTGCGACGATGCTCCGGCGTTATATCTTCTGGCTCGATATGGAAAATCTCACAAGCAGTTGCAGAGTGGATATCCTTTCCCTCATTAAATGCTTGGAGCAGGGAAGGGGTATCTGCTATATGGCTGAGTAGTCGCAGTTCAATTTGAGAATAATCGGCAGATATCAGCCTGCTTCCTTTGTCGGCTATGAAAGCTGTTCTAATCATAGAGCCTTCAGGCGAGCGAATGGGGATATTCTGCAAATTAGGATCCTGCGAGCTAAGCCTGCTAGTTGAGGTGAGATTCTGGATGAAGTTAGTATGAACCCTTCCGGTGATCGGGCTGATCTGTTTTGGCAGACTGTCTGTATAGGTTGATTTGAGCTTGCTAAGCATCCGCCATCTAAGAACCAAATCCGCTATCTCAAAGCCAGATTCACTCAATTTTTCTAGTACTTCAACTCCGGTAGAAAAAGTTTTGCTTTTGGTAGAAACTTTGCCTGATGGTAGCTGCATTTTCTCGAATAATATTTCCCCAAGCTGCTTAGGCGAGCCAATGTTAAACTCTGTGCCAGTGATTGCAAATATCTTGGTTTCTAATGTTTGAATTTCGGAATGGAATGTCTTGGACATATTGCCAAGCATTGCTTGGTCAATTTTTACGCCATTGACCTCCATTTCATATAGCACTTTGGACAAAGGGAGGTCTATATCATAATATAGCGATAAAGCTTCATTTGCCTTTAGCGAAGATAGATATTCATTATATTTTGCAATAAAGCTGGTAATAGTATTGGTCTGCAGAAATTCATTACGGCTTGGCTGGGCGAGGCCAGCGGTGAAAGCATAGTGCATCAGGCTTAAATCCTCAAATGCAGTGAATTTTTTTGCATCGCATAATTCATCAAAAAAATGCATATGGGTCTTGAGGTCAAATGTGATTTTCTTGATTGATGGATCTGCGAATGCTTCCCATAATTTCCCCAATTTTATTTTTTGGTTTTGGAGAGAAAATAAATCAGCCTGGGATGGTTTCTTATTTGATATTTCACCTATAAAAAAGGCATATCTATCATCATATGCCAAATGCAGCTGGTTGGATTCGTCCATCGATAGTGCTAGAAATCCATTTTCTCTGGCTTGCTTTAATAGATCATCAAGCTGGCTATTCTCCTTGATCTCCTTGACTATTTGCCTGCTTATAGGCGTAGCAGTTTCGGTCTCCAGATCCATTCCAAATAATTTCTCAGCCCGAAGTATTAGAGACTTAAAACCATATTTCGTGATAAATTCAGAAAGCTCATGCCTATCAGGAACATTCCAGGCAAGCTCACCATTTTTTATATCAACATCATATTTAAGCCCAACAAGTTCCCATGAGAGCCTAATACGTTCCAGGTTTTCTTCTATGATCTGTCTGCGTCTGTCCTGCTTTATTTGGCTGGCTGATTGCAGAACATTCTCCAGACTTCCAAACTCGCCAATCAGCTCCGCTGCGCTTTTCGGCCCAATTCCAGGTGCGCCTGGGATATTATCTGAACTATCACCAATGAGCGCGAGCACATCCCGTACCTTTTCAGGCTCCACACCAAATTTCTCATGTACGCAGGCGGCATCTATATATTTCGCCTTCATCGGATCATACATTACAATATCATCGCCAATCAGCTGCATTAGATCTTTGTCAGATGAGACAATCACGACCTTTTCACCATGGGCTGCAAGACGCTTAGCTACAGTTGCGATAATATCATCCGCTTCCATATTGGGCTGTTCCAGAATATGAAAGTTCAGAGCCGTGGCCGCGAAGCGCACCAGGGGCAATTGTGATTTTAGATCCTCAGGCACTGGCGGGCGATGCCCCTTGTAATCTGGGTAAAGCTCATGTCTGAAATTCTTACCACCACCATCAAATACTACGGCACATTTTACCGGCCTGAAGTCGCCTATCAGTTTGAATAGCATTGATGTAAAACCATATAATGCTCCTACTGGCTCTCCATTTGGGGAAGTCAGTGGTGGCTGCACATGATAAGCCCTGAAGACAAAGCCATAGCCGTCTATCAGCAATGTTGGTATATGGTCTATTTTTTTATGCATAGTTTATATAACCCTATTCAGATGCCTATTAGAGGCACAAAAATTTCTGTTGCAATTTTACAATGTCAAAAACAAAACATGCGGTCGCGCGCGCAATCCATCATTATCGTCATCCCAGATATTT
The DNA here is from genome assembly GCA_043766875.1 of Rickettsiaceae bacterium. Classification (GTDB taxonomy): domain Bacteria; phylum Pseudomonadota; class Alphaproteobacteria; order Rickettsiales; family Rickettsiaceae; genus JAYUHP01. The sequence continues at coordinate 4,002 of JAYUHP010000023.1, read as the reverse complement.
TTCTTTGAAAAATTCGGGGATGACCTTCGAGGATGCCCTTCGCCGTGATGACACCAACATCATACCACCCTAGAAAATCTCATTAAGGGGTTATGCAAAATTTTTTTCAGCAAAATCCCAATTTGCCAAATGCTCAAGGAAGACGGCAATATAATCCGGCCTTCTATTGCGGTAATCTATATAATATGCATGTTCCCAAACATCGCATGTAAGCAGTGGCACTAGCCCGTCAGTGATGGGCAAAGCTGCATTTGGGGTTTTGATGACCTTGAGAGTTCCTTTGTCAGACACCAGCCAAGCCCAGCCGCTGCCAAACTGAGTTGCGCCAGCTTCTTTGAACTTTGCTATGAAATCATCGAAACTGCCGAAATCTGCTTCTATTTTAGAAAGCAGGGGGCCACTAGGCTTTCCACCGCCGGATTTCTTCATAGAATGCCAGAAAAATGTATGGTTCCAGATTTGGGCAGCATTGTTAAAAATTCCAGCCATGTCAGCCTTGCCGGATGAGGCTAGAATAATTTCCTCCAAAGATTTGGATTCCAGATCATGATTTTCAATCAGCTTGTTAAGATTAGTAACATAAGCGTTATGGTGCTTACCATGGTGATAATCCAGCGTTTCAGCTGTCAAATGAGGGGCCAAATCCTCTTTGCCATATGGTAGATTTGGTAATATGAATGGGCCGCTTGATTGGTTTGCTTCTTTGGAAAAAGTCATGATGGATCTCCTTGATGTGTCTTTCAAGGAGCATTCTATAAGCTATATATGAAAAGGTCAATGCTGTAATATCACTAGTCCGCCTACGCCAAGGCTACGTCGGACACTCCTACGCTATAGGAAGCTTCGGCTACTTCGCTTACTAACGAAAAATGGTGGCCTGCCACCCGAAGCTTGAGCGTAGGGTGGTAGCGAGGGAGGGACTTGAACCCCCGACACGCGGATTATGATTCCGCTGCTCTAACCAGCTGAGCTACCCCGCCATGGGTATTAACCGTCATTGCGAGCGAATGCGAAGCAATCCAGCTATTAAAATACGATGCTTCCAGCATCGTTCCTGGATTGCTTTGCCTACTGACGTAGGCTCGCAATGACGAGGTATTAACGTTTCGAGAATTGTGTCTTCTTACGAGCCTTATGTTGACCGTATTTCTTACGTTCTACAACTCTTGGATCACGTGTTAAGAATCCATGTTGCTTCAATTCTGTATGGAAGCTAGGGTCGAAATGATCTAGAGCTCTAGAAAGTCCATGACGCACAGCTCCTGCTTGTCCTGAAAGACCGCCGCCTTTTATTGTACAAAATAGATCAAATTGACCTAATGTTTTTGTAACATGCAAAGGCTGCATCATCAGCCTGCGGTGAGTGTCACGCGCGAAATATTGATCGATATTTTTGTGGTTTATGGTAATCTTCCCGGAGCCTGGTTTAATCCATACTCTTGCCACAGCATTTTTTCTTCTACCAGTACCGTAAGCTCTTCCAAGCGGGTCTTTGGTAGGTTTTTTTGCCTTTTCGGTATCAGGAGCTGGCGTTACCAGATCCTCTAGAGTTTTTGCAGATGCTTTTATCTTTAAACTTGTCATATTTATTGCTTCTTATTCTTGATATTTTTGCTTCCGAAATCGTAAGCTACAGGTTTTTGTCCTTCATGAGGATGTGCTTCTCCGCCATATACATATAGGTTGGAAATCTGCTTATTACCAAGCGGACCACGGGTGATCATGCGCTCTACAGCCATTTCTAATACTCTTTCAGGATGTTTTCCTTCAAGAATTTTCCCAGCAGTAGTTTGTTTGATTCCACCAACGAATCCAGTATGGCGGTAATAGATCTTACCGTCTTTTGTATTGGCCTTGTTTCCGGTCAAGCTAACTTTTGCAGCATTTATAACGATTACGTTATCTCCACAATCCATATTAGGTGTGAAGGTAGGCTTATGTTTGCCACGCAAAATTTTAGCGATCTCCGAAGCTAGTCTACCAACGACCAAGCTGCTGGCATCAATAACAAGCCATTTTTTCTGTATTTCAGAAGGTTTTGCAGAATAAGTTTTCACGATTCTATAGCACTTTTAAATTGATAATTTATACAAGAGGTAAGTATATATCATCATTGATCAAAGCTGTCAAGGGAGAAAAGGCCGAGATTTATTTTTTGGTGGGTGGATAGTTTGTTACTATACTGAGCGCCCAGGTTTTTTTGGCAGCTTAGCCGGCCCCTTTGCTCTTGGTGATGCTATTTCAGGAGGGAGCTCTTTAGGAGGCAGCGTAAACATTTGAGCCCGTAGACCTTTCCCAATATTTTCTATCCCAGCTTTTCCAAGAATTTTTTCTATATCAAGTTTTCCTGGAGCTTTATTTTGAGGAGCTGGTGACCCTGGTTTGCTTTCATTACCCATAACATCATCTCTTAATTAATTCATAATATCTTAATTATATAATAATACTTATCTTAATTATATATCAATGAGTTGGGGAGGGGTATTAAAGTGTTGGGGTGTGGTAATTTTGTGAGGGGTCAAGCGCCCCCCAGTATATGATTTCATCCCGGCCTTCGCCGGGATTGTAGAAGTTCATTAAATCTTCACCAGCACATGTCTTTTTTTACCCGAGGAAAGCTTGATACCATTTTCTAATATGTGGGAAGAGCCTATGAGAAGATTCTCATCTTCTATTTTCATGTCATTGACCCGAGCGCCGCCACCGCGGATAAGCTTACGTGCCTCGGATTTTGACTCAGAAAGTCCAGCTGTAAAGAATAGCTCATAGCATGGGATTCCTGCTTCAAGTATCGATGCCGCCATGTTATATACTGGGATATCTCCCCCAATTCCACCAGATTCAAATACCATACGTGCAGTTTCTAGCGCTGAATCCGCAGCCTCTTGGCCGTGGCATAAAGCGGTTACTCTATGAGCGAGGGTTTTCTTAGCCTCGTTGATATTGTTTTCCGCGGCTTTTGCGAATTCCTCTAATTCTGCCACGTTCCATTCAGAATAAAGCTTGGCAAAGCGCACTACATCTGGGTCCTCGATATTCCTCCAATATTGGAAATAATCATAAGGTGAGAGCATATCCTCGTTAATCCAAACAGCGCCGCTTACGGATTTTCCCATTTTTGCGCCTGAGGATGTGGTAAGCAGCGGCGTTGTAAGGCCGAAAACTTCCCGGCCGGATGCTTTGTGCACAAGGTCAACTCCGCTTATAATATTGCCCCATTGGTCGCTCCCGCCGAGCTGTAATAGGCAGTCATGTGATTTGTTTAAGTGGTAGAAATCATAAGATTGAAGCAGCATATAATTGAATTCCAAGAATGTCAGCGGCTGCTCGCGCTCTAAGCGTGACTTGACCGAATCCATGGTGAGCATTTTATTGACCGAGAAAAGCCTGCCATAATTGCTCAAAAATTCGATATAGCCCATTTTGGAGAGCCAGTCGTTATTATTCAGCATGATAGCGTCGCTGGGCCCTGTGCCGAATTTGATGAATTTGGATAAAGATTTTATAATTCCGTTAATATTTTCCTGCAGCTTTTCGTCCGTGAGTACCTGCCGTGCTTCGTCCTTACCTGTAGGGTCGCCGATTTTACTGGTCGCACCGCCCACGATTACAATAGGCTTATGGCCATGTTGCTGGAATAGGCGCAGGATCATGATCTGCATCAGATTGCCCACATGGAGAGATTTTGCCGTGCAATCAAAGCCGATATAGGCCGCGATTTTCTTCTTGGCAGTGAGCTCCTTTAGGGCCTCCAGATTAGTTGCTTGGTAAAAATAACCCCTGGCTGTAAATTCATCAATGAAAGACATTTGTTTTCTCTTTTGGAGCGATGTCATTCCGGCGAATGATTGCGTCATCCCGGAAATTGCGAAGCAATTATCCGGGATCCATAACCTTAGGCAGCTGAGACAGTCTACCTACGCCAAGGCTTCGGTAGACACTCATACGCTATAAGCTTCTGGCCTGCCGCCCGAAGCTTTAGCGTAGGGTGGGTCCCGGATA
>JAYUHP010000022.1:0-2599 GCA_043766875.1 Rickettsiaceae bacterium | reverse complement strand
AAAGTCTTTAGTTTTATATTTGCCTGGGTGGAGCTTAGCTCTATTAGCTCCATAGCTTTTTTCTTTACGCTTGGATCGTTAGATTCCAAAAACTCAAGCGCATTACTTACAGCCCCCAGCGTTCCTGCCAAATCATGGCAAATTTTGGCTGCAAGGCATTGTACAAATTCTAAATCACTGACCATTTACTGCTTACCATATTTTATATTAATCAAACTACTCTTGGTTGCAAAATATACACATATTATATTCAATTGCAAGCTACATGTTTATAGTACGTTTTTCTACCGCTAGTGCCGCCTCTTTTATAGCTTCGCTGAGAGTGGGGTGTGCATGGCACGTACGAGCTATATCTTCAGCAGATGCATAAAACTCCATTGCTACCGCAAGCTCCGCAATCATTGTGCCAGCATCCGGTCCGATAATATGTCCACCTAAAATCCTATCAGTTTGGCTATCCACAATTATCTTCACAAAACCATCGGTGCAGCCCGTGGCACGTGCTCTGCTATTTGCAAGGAATGGAAATTTGCCAACTTTATAGTTAATCCCAGCTGCTTTTACTTGTTCTTCAGTTTGCCCAACAGATGCGACTTCTGGCCATGTGTATACAACGCTTGGGATTATGTTATAATTCACATGCCCCTTAAGACCTGCCATGATTTCTACGGCTGCAACCGCCTCTTCCTCGGCTTTATGGGCGAGCATCGGCCCAGGGGTTGCGTCACCTACAGCATAAATGCTGGGTTTGGATGTACGATAAGCGCCATCCACTTTGATATAACCTCTTTGGTCCAGCTCTATTCCAAGTTCCTCGAGTCCAAGTCCTTTAGTATAAGGTTTACGGCCCACTGAAACGAGTACTTTATCTGCAGAAATTGTAGTTTCTTTACCGCCATTTGCAGGAGCAATATGGAGTGTTATCTCGCCTTTTGCAGCTGTTGCTTTGGTTACCTTCGTGCCTAGAATTAGCTCAATACCTTGCTTTTCCAATATCTTTGTAAATTGAGCCCCAATTTCTGAATCTAGTGCCGGTACAATTTTATCGAAAAACGCAATCACAGTAACCTTGGACCCAAGCCTTCTCCAGACAGAGCCAAGCTCTAGACCTATATATCCACCACCGATAACGATTAGATGTTTTGGAACTGATGTAAAATCAAGAGCCCCAGTGGATGATACTATATTTTTCTCATCAATTTCAACTCCTGGAAGGCTGGATACTTCTGAGCCCGTAGCTATCAATATGTTCCTGGTAGAGAGTGTCTTTCCGCCCTCGATTGCAACGCTATTTGGCGAAGTGATTTTAGCCGAACCTACAAAGCGTTGGATCTTATTCTTTGCCAAAAGCCCATCGATACCCTTGCATAGGTCTGATACGATTTTGCCTTTGCGCTCTAGCATCTTCGAGAGATCAAGTTCCAGCTTAGCCGCATTGATACCAATATCCTTGAAATGAAGCTTTGCATCCTCATATTTCTCTGACATATCCAATAGCGCCTTGGATGGAATGCAGCCAACATTGAGGCAAGTCCCACCAAGGGTTGTGCGTTTTTCTACGCATGCTACCCTCAAGCCCAATTGCGCAGCCCTTATAGCGCCCGTATAGCCGGCAGGGCCTCCACCAATAACAACTAAATCAAATTCTTCCTTATCACTCATGTGTCCTCGTTTAGTATATAATTAATGATCGAGTATATATATTTCTTAGCTTGAACTCAAGGCTTTCCTCTGCAATAATACTCCATACTCAATTGATTTGAACTTTCTGCGTCGTTGCTCGTCGGCTCACCTATTATTATAGGCATCGCTCCTCGCGCCTAGCATAAAGTCCAACTGAATTGAGTATATTTGTATGGGAAATATTATGAAAACAGATGTATTAATTATTGGAGCAGGGCCCGTGGGGCTTTTTTGTGTATTCGAAGCAGGGATGCTTGGGATGAAGGCGCATGTGGTGGATAGCTTGGAGATGGTAGGTGGTCAGTGCAGCGCTTTATATCCTGAAAAACCAATTTATGACATACCAGCTTTTCCTGAAATAAGTGCGGCGGGGCTTGTTGAGAATCTGCAAAAACAGGCAGATAAATTCCACCCACAATATCATTTGAATGAGCAGGTGGTCAGTATTATCAATAATGGCTCATCATTTACAGCTACCACTTCTGCTGGTACTCAAATTGAGACCAAGGCTGTGGTTATTGCAGCAGGAGCTGGAAGTTTTGGTCCGAACCGCCCTCCGCTTGAGCATCTCAGTCAATATGAAGGTAAGAGCATATTTTATATGGTGAAAAATCGCCAGGATTTTGCGGGCAAGAAAATAGCTATTGCAGGGGGAGGGGATTCTGCTGTGGACTGGGCTATAAATCTGGCGGGTATTGCTGAAAAAATCTACCTGATTCACAGGCGGGATAAATTCCGCGCAGCGCCTGAGTCTTTAAGGCTTGTGAGAGAGCTTACGGAGCAGGGCAAGATAGATATGGTAGTACCTTATCAGCTGGACGGTTTGGAAGGTTCAGGCGGGCTTTTGGAGCAAGTAATAGTTGCGGATTTGGAAGGCAATAAAAAAGCACTGGACGCCAATATATTACTCCCATTT
>JAYUHP010000021.1:0-18372 GCA_043766875.1 Rickettsiaceae bacterium | reverse complement strand
AGCTATCAAAATGGCCGTGGAAAAAGCTCTGGAAGAGGCAAATATATCATTGGACCAAATAGATGCAATTGCAGCAACCGGCGGCCCTGGGCTTATTGGCGGAGTTATCGTGGGCACAATGTTCGCTAAAGGACTAGCATTAGGCTTAAATAAGCCATATATCGCCGTAAACCATTTGGAAGGCCATCTACTCAGCCCAAGACTAACAGAGGACCTAGAATTCCCTTACCTTATGCTTTTGGTCTCAGGTGGGCATTGCCAGTTCATAGCTGCCCTTTCGCTCGGAAATTACAAAATTCTAGGCCAAACGATGGATGATGCCGTAGGAGAAGCCTTTGATAAAACAGGCAAATTACTAGGCCTTGAATATCCTGCTGGCCCTCGTATAGAAAAACTGGCACTGAGCGGCAATCCTCATCGTTTCCAGCTTCCAATACCACTTTCTAAACGGGTTGGGTGCGACTTCTCCTTCTCAGGACTGAAAACTGCTGTAAGAGACCTGATAAAATCCAGCTCCAAAAGCGATATTAATGATATATGTGCATCGTTCCAATTTACTGTAGGAAAGGTATTGGTAGATCGTACCAAAAATGCTCTGGAGATGTTTTCTGCCATCTCTAGCAGTAAGAATTTTGCTATAGCTGGTGGAGTAGCGGCCAATCAGTATCTGCGTGGGGTACTGGAAGGCCTGCTACAAGAAACTGGCTTTAAGATGTTTGCTCCTCCCATGAAATTATGCACAGACAATGGAGCAATGATAGCATGGGCAGGTCTTGAGCATCTCAAGGCTGGTCAAATAACTAGCCTTGATTTCTGCCCAAGAGCAAGATGGAGCCTGGAGGAATAAAATTAATCTTTCTTAGCTTCTCCCAAAGCAGCCTTTCTTTCCTTAATTGGTAGTTTTTTCTTTAATTCGCGCTCTTTCGCCAAAAAAACCTGCGCTTCCTGGGATAATTTTTTATAGAGGTCGATTTTTGTTTTATTAACTCTCGCCACTTCTCTGCGATATTCTACAACCTCATCCCTTACTTCCTTTTTGACAGTAGCTAAATATTTTTTATATTCATCAACAGTTTGCGTATATCTCTTTTCATCAGCCTTAACATCACTCTTTTCAGTTTTCTCTACCTTGGCATTTGCAGGCGCTGCGTTAGATGCTGCAAAAGCTTGCATACTAAAGATAGAAAGTACTGAAGATAATAGTAAAAATTTGAACTTCATAAGTAAACTCCTTAATGGTTGAACGATTAATCTAGCATCAAAATTTTATCTTGCCTAGATTAATTTTATTTCTTATTGTATCGGCATTATGAATAATCCATTTGCACAGCCCGAAGAGATATGGCGTATATTTTTTACCACTGAGTATAAGCACATCAAAGTTTTCGAAGATGAATTCGAGGAAAGCACGATCGCCATATCATCTCATGAAATATCCTCTCAAACCATAGAGGCCATGGATGAGGATATATGGGCTGTAGAGCTATATTTCAATAGACCAGTCTCCAGGGAAATTATACCAAAGGAATTGCTAAGCTATCTAGAGATAGACTCGATCAAGATCGAAAAGCTTGAGAATAAGGACTGGGTGGCAGATGCCGCTAATTCCTTGGTGGATATCAAAACACAAAGATTCTATATAACCCGTGATACTAAACAATGTGATGACTTGATACCAGTTATAATTAATATCACAAGAGCTTTTGGTACAGGAGAGCATGCAACCACAATCGGTTGTGTTGAAGCGCTAGAGCTATACTCTGGCAAGGCTGCGAGCAATATTCTCGATATAGGCACAGGCACTGGAATTCTAGCAATTTGCGCTAAAAAATTATGGCCTAAGGCCCAAGTAGTCGGAACAGATATTGATCCAGTTGCTATTGAAGTAGCAAAAGAGCATGGTAAGCTAAATGTGGTGGATATAGAATTTGGAATCTCTATAAACTCAGGCTTACAATTTGACATAATTCTGGCAAATATTCTCGCCCGCCCACTAATAGAAATGGCTAGTAATATTGCCTCCATAACCAATATAAATGGAATTGTAATATTATCGGGCTTTCTAGAAAATCAATTGCCAGAAATCATAGCAGAATATGTGAAGCATGGTTTATCACATGTAGAGGTTATTAACAAAAATAAATGGATTACTCTTATCTTGAGTAAAAATCAGATCTAAATACAGCTTTTTCTTGACTTGTTATACAACTTAGTGTATACAATACTAAGAAATATTAAGGAATTAGAGATGAGCAACTTAGCAAAACAAAATTTTACCAGTGGATTTAGAAGAATTTTTTGGCCAATAGAATGGCATGAGAACAAGAAATTTTTGCCTATGGCAGGAATGATGTTTTTCATATTGTTCAACTATGCCATGCTACGTTCTATTAAAGATGGCTTTGTGGTAACCAGCATAGGACCTGAAGCAATCAGTTTCCTCAAAACCTACGTTGTACTACCTTCTGCGGTAATTGCAATGGTTGTATATTCAAAGCTTTGTAACGCTATGACGGCACAAAAAGTGTTTTATGTTGTAACTAGTTTCTTTGTAGGATATTTAGCATTTTTTACATTTGTAATTTATCCAAATCCTTCCTTTGCCCATCCTAACGCTGATACAATAGCTAGGATTGTTGAACAATATCCAAATTTTAAATGGTTCATTCGCATCGGAGGTAACTGGGGAGTAGCTACTTTCTATGCAGTTTCAGAATTATGGGGCAGCATGATGCTCAGCCTTTTGTTCTGGCAATTTGCTAACCAAATAACCAAAACAGACGAGGCAAAGCGCTTCTACTCTATGTTTGGCTTGATAGGAAATTTCTCTCTTCCTCTTGCTGGCTTTGTACTAATGCATTTCCTTGGTCAAAAGACCTCTGAAACCCTGGCATTTACCCCAGTCTTATCCATTGCTATTGTGAATGGTATTATAGTAATGATGATATACCGCTGGATTAACGCCAATGTGCTAACTGATCCAATGCTATGTGATCAAAACATTGCTCTGCAAGCCAAGAAGAAAAAGGCGAAACTTACCTTAGGTGAAAGCTTCAAGCTGATTTTCTCGTCAAAATATCTAGGTATGATTGCTATTCTAGTTCTGGCTTATGGTATTTCCGTAAATCTTATTGAAGGTGTATGGAAAGCTAAGATAAAAGAATTATATCCAACAAAAGAGCTCTATACGATGTATATGGGTCAATTCCAGGCATGGCAAGGCTTAGGTGCCATTATTTTCATGATCGTAGGCAGTAATATCCTGCGTAGAGTATCTTGGAAATTTGCAGCGATGCTTACTCCACTGATGATGATGGTTACAGGGGTTACTTTCTTCTCTTTCATATTATTCGCTAAAGAATTAGATCCTTACATCTCAGTCATTACCGCTATGACTCCGCTGGCTCTTGCCGTAACTATAGGGATGATTCAGAACGTACTGAGTAAAGCTACAAAATACTCATTGTTTGATTCTACCAAAGAGATGGCATATATCCCGCTGGATGATGAGCTGAAATCCAAAGGTAAAGCAGCTGTTGATGTAGTTGGTGGCCGTTTTGGTAAATCAGGAGGTGGTATTATCCAGTCCACATTCTTTATCCTCCTGCCAAACCTTACCTTTAACGAGGCTACACCTTACTTCGCAGGCATCTGTATTTTTATCATATGCTGCTGGTTATATGGGGTAAAATCCTTGAGCAATGAGTATGAGAAGAAGGTTAAAGGGCATTTATATTAAAATAACGCGTCATATATGACGCCTGACTAATCCACAAAATTATCCGCATAGGTTTTTTTGACGATCTTTTGTGGATTGCTAGCTATTATCTCAAAGCTCCAGCCACGCTCTAACGCAAAGTGAGAAGCTTCCTCCTGAGTATCGAAATACATCTTCACTTGAGGCAGCGTTTCTTTAGAAGAGCTCCAGCCCATTGTAGGGTCTATTTCCATGTGATCATGGATAAAATCCAAGATCCATTTTTTAGTGCCCGTGCCAGATTGCGTCGGGCTTTTCCCATCTTGATAAATTCGTGCTTGCATAATATATGGAATCTATTATTTTTCTAAGTAACAACTATTTAAATATATCTCATGCCAGACACTAAATCCATTGAAAAAATGACCTTTGAAGAGGCATTGAACGAACTGACCCTGCTCGTCAAAAAGCTAGATTCTGATCAGGAAAATCTGTCAGACTCAATAGCAGCCTTCGAGCGCGGGGTTAAGCTCAAAACCTACTGTGAGTCAAAACTTAAGGAAGCAAAGCTAAAGGTCGAGAAAATCGTAGCTTCATCTAATGGAACTATTACAACTGAAACGCTAGAAGAATAGTGATAAAAATAGCACCTTCAATATTATCTGCTGACTTCGCAAAACTGGGACAAGAAATAGCGGCCATAGCCGAAGCTGGGGCTGATATGCTCCATATTGATGTTATGGATGGTAAATTTGTTCCTAACATCACAATAGGGCCAGCTGTAATCAACTCAATCAGACCTCATACCAAATTACCATTCGACGTACATCTTATGGTAGATGCGCCCGAGCATTTGTTTGAAGCCTTTGTAAAGGCTGGCAGCGATATTATCACCATACATTACGAAGCCATGCAGAATCCTGGACAAGCCATAGAGCAAATTAAATCCCTTGGGGTAAAAGCAGGTATCTCCATTATGCCATCAACAGCTCCAAATGACTTAAGCAAAATAATAAATGATGTGGATCTAGTGCTCGTTATGACCGTAAACCCGGGCTTTGGAGGGCAGTCTTTCATGAATGACCAATTGAGCAAAATTAAAATAATCGCAGATATGATCAAATCCTCAGGCAAGGAGATAATATTATCCGTAGATGGTGGAATCAACAAAGATACCGCAGCAGTAGCCATCCAAGCCGGAGCTAATATGTTAGTTTCTGGCAGTTATATTTTTGGACAGAAAAATTACAAAGCGGCGATTGAGAGTCTAAGAGAGCAGAATGCGTAAATTATCATATGTACTATCACTATATACAGTATTGGCGGCGTTAATTATTGCTGCGGTCACTTACCTCACAATCTATACAGAATATAATGATAAGCCTATATTAAAAGTTAAATTCCTAAATCAATGGCCTGGGTTTACCTTAGACCAGCTGCCTATGATTAATGAGACATTAACAGAAAAATATAATGTTAAAGTAGTCAAAAAAAACCATGATGTTCTTATAGACGGGGTATTTGGTGATGTCCCTATAGATAAGGATGATGATAGTATAAAAATATTCTTTACAGGAGAAGCGCGAAAGCACAGAGTCGATGGTTATGATATATCCATAGGTTTTGAGTATATAAATAAACCAAACTATATGCGCATCCCTTTGTACTATATGTACTACGGAAGCAAGATTAGTACTGAATATGACCGAGGCACATGCAACCCTAATAAGCAGCTATTCACATGCTTCCTCTTCTCCAATGGCGGAACAAAAGACCCTCAAAGATTTGATGGCTGCACAGAGCGCAACAAGCTATTTCACAAGCTTTCTGAATATAAGAAAGTATCCAGTGGTGGAAAATACCTTAATAATATAGGTCATGTAATCACAAAAGAACAAACCATGGAGTGGCTTGCCCAGTGTAAGTTTATTATAGCTTATGAAAATCAGTCCTATGAAGGCTATATTACCGAAAAACCTTTCCAAGCTTACTTTGCAGGCAGCGTCCCTTTATATTACTCAGACCCCAGTGCTATGGCTGACATCAATCCTAAGGCTGTCATATACCAGAGAGATTATAGCTCACAAGATGAGATGGTAGAATATATCAAAAAATTGGATAATGATGATAAGCTATACTGTGATGTTTGGAACGAGAAACTGGTTATTGACCATGATAGAAACTACGAAGCCGTTAAAGCAAAGCTTAAGGAAAAACTGGCTTTTTTATTATATAACCATCACAAATAGTTAAGTATAGTTAATTATCTCTTGACATTGTTAATGAAATATGGTATTTTTGTAAATACTAGGTAATAGTAAACAAACATTAAAAGAGTTATATATTATGCATATAGTAAGAAATTTTAACAAGGTAACATTTAGTCAAATAGATGGTTGGAATAAAACCATCAATGTAACAATGCACAACAATATGTACACCACAACTTTTACTACTCCGGAATCAAGCTATAAAGTATCGGACAGTTTTGTAGTAAAACAAACCACTCATAGTGTCGAGAAATTTATTAAGGCTGATGGTGGTGAAGTAATAGAGTATAGTGCTACAGCTTTGTTCAAGACCGCAACACCTACCTGGGGGCCTGGATTCACAAGCCCGAATGGGTTGACACGGACGACTTCAACATCCAAAGGTCCTCAGCACCATGAAGAAGCTATCAAAATTGGGCTTGTTGAAATTATACAAATATGTGAAGCAGTAGAGCAAGCTTTAGAAGGTACTTGGAATGATACAGATCATGATGTGCGTGACCTGACACAAGAACAAGTAAGCTCAATTCTACTCACGTCGCATGAAGCTAGCGAAAATATGGAGTTGAGCGGAGAATTACCTTTCTCAGCCGAGTAGTCTCTCTATACACAATAAGGTCGCGCTGATTTATACAGGGCGACCTTTCACCTGCTTAGTCACTTTAAAATGGAAGGATCTCGCAAATGGTGATTTTCTGGAATCATTGACAGGATCAAAAATTGACACTTGTCAAAAACCCTATTTTATCTTATAATGCCCAGCTTACATTAGGTCATAAAAATGTCAAAAAAAATAGGACTAGGTAGAGTAATTTCTTTAGTCATAGGTAGCCAGATAGGCGCCGGGGTATTTCTATTGCCATCTCAGCTAGCTCCATTCGGCTCTGTAGCACTTTCCGGATGGATTGTATCTACATTTGGCGCAATCATGCTTGCCCTAATATTCGGCCAGCTATGTATGAAAATTCCTAAAGCCGGCGGGCCACATGTCTATGTGCATGCAGCATTTGGTAAACGCGCTGCGTTTTTTACCGGATGGACATATTGGGTAATATCATGGACCAGTAATATTGCCGTAATTACCGCCACAGTTGGATACCTAGCACCAATCTTGGGCCACACCTCAAAGCTTGTGAATCTAGGCTTAGAGATATTTATCCTCTTCGTTATAACACTTGTTAATCTGCGAGGAACTTTCTTCGCAGGATCAATAGAGCTAGTGCTCACGATACTCAAATGTATCCCATTGTTATTGATACCAATAGCAGGATTTTTCTTTTTTAACCTCGATAATTTTCAACCTTTTAACCCAAAGAATTTACCGATTACTGCTGTAATGAATAAGACAGCTTTATTAACATTTTGGGCATTCATTGGACTTGAATCTGCAACCACTACAGCAAATGCAATCGAAAATCCTACAAAAGTCGTTCCCAGAGCTGTGGTCTTCGGCGCAATAAGCGTCGCGCTTTTATATGCGCTAAACAGTATAGTAATAATGGGCGTAGTGCCAAATCACACACTTATTAATTCCAGTGCACCTTATGTAAATGCTGCAAACATTATATTTGGCCAAGAGTGGGATATTGTTATAGCGATAATAGCATTCTTAGCATGTATAGGCACATTAAATGCCTGGGTTCTAACTAGCGGACAAATAGCTTATGGCGCCGCAAAGGATGGGCTTTTTCCTGAATTTTTAGGCAAAACTAATAGATATAACGCCCCCTATGTCAGCCTCTTGATCACTTTTGTAGGAACTATTCCATTAATGGTTCTCACAATCAGTGATAATCTCGTAAACCAGGTCATCCTGATCGTTGATGCTGCTGTAATAGTTTTCTTATTGGTATATTTTGTATGTATGCTCGCTTTCTTAAAGCTATATTTCAAAACAAATAAATTTTATAGCCTGATAGCTTTTACAGGATTGATATTTTGTTCTTGGGTACTTGCTTATTCGTCTATCATGAATATAGCGGTGCTGCTGCTCTTAATCTTAAGCGGTGTGCCTGTGTATTTATTACATACCAGAAAAAAAACAGCTTGAAATTGTGGACCGCCTTAGCCGTCGGATAAAGATCCTCACAGACCTTTATGTGAAGTGGGCGCCATTTACCAGGACCTCAGTCACAGGCAGGGACAGCTCCCGAAATAATAATCATAGTCCTTGGATATTTATTCATCCTAACGAACCAAGCAGCCCAAGTAATATATTAGCACTTCGTAAAGTTTTTGCAACTGTTTGTAAAAAAAATCTTTTGGCTATACTAATTGCGAGAGGAAAGTTTTTGCAGGCACTATAATCGGTTCTAAATACTTAAAGCAATCCACATCTATATATTCCATGTCTATCACGACTTGGAAAGCATGTTTTGCCTTTGTTTCGGCTTGAAAATAATATAAACTTTTACTGAGCCCTTGAGACGGCGATTGTTTTACCTCTACTAAAAACCACGGTTCTCCATTTTTGACAACAACAAAATCTACTTCAATTTTATCCTTAGTACGTAAGTAGTACAAACCATACTCTCCTAAACCCTGATTATTCCAGCAATGTACTGCTTTAAATAAATGACAAGCAATGAAATTTTCTGCTTTGGAACCAATATTTTCTGTCACCAAAGACCAATCCCAAAGATATAACTTAGGCTCTTTAATTAAACTGCGACTAATATTTTTGGACCAAGGAGGAACTGAAAAACAATAATAAAATGACTCTAATGTAGCTATCCAACGGCCAATGGTAGAAGTGGCAACATTTATTTTTTTACCAAGTTCTGACCTATTAACTAAGCATCCTACTTGAGATTTGATTAGTTTGGCTAGTACCTCAAGTTGGGCCAGCTCATGAATTTGGCTTAATTCTCTTATATCCTCATATAAAAGCAAAGATTTCTTCTGTGTCTGCAATCGCAGTACCAACTTGGGGCTTGAAGATAAAAATAGCTCAGGAAAACCACCATAATTCCATAAATTATCAAATGATTTATCCTCTATTTTGCTAGGAGCAATAATTTCTTGCTCTACAGAAATACGATTTACCAGCTCTGCTACGCTTAATGGACAAATTAGATATAGCAAATATCTGCCCATCAAACTATCACCACCAGCCTGGTATACATCAAGTCTTGTACTGCCGGTAACTATAATCTTAACTTTGTCTCCATAACTATCAAAAAACCCTTTCAAAAATATTTTCCACTTGGAATATTTATGTATTTCATCAAAAACTATAATTGTCATTCCTGATCTTGCAACATTGCCACCTATGAATTCCCAAACATGTTTTGGGCCCTCAAGTATCAACTGTCTATCTTCCAATATGTCATAATTCATATAGTAAAAATTAGCGGCCATATCCTTCAGAAGAAGGCTTAAGGTAGTTTTGCCAACTTGCCTTGGCCCCATAAGAAAAACCATTTGCCTAAAATGCTCCAAATGGTATTTGATGATGTTTTGGTAAAAACGCTGCATATGATTTTAATAGATATTATATACGACTATTTTAGCATGCATCGAATATTAGTCAAGACTATTTTAGCATGCATCGAATATTAGTCGGTCTATAATATAAGTGGTTCACCCGTCGTTGCGAGCATTCTGACAGAGCATTTGCGGAGTCATATCGCGAAGCAATTCTAAAGTAAAAGACGACAATATGGGGGATACCTTATAATAACGTTTATCTAGTGATTTTCTTAGCTAGGTCATCCAAATAACCAGCGATAGTGCTGAGCGTTTCTGACAATTTCTCATCTTCGCCATATCCCGCCCTGTCTAACTTACTGCGCAAAGCTGTGTTATCATCTTGCAAACCCACAGCACACATGATCAGCAGTAACTCTGTAGGAGCTTTTGGACTGAATTGCTTCAGCTCTTCCAACTTGTCTGACAGTTTTAGAGCTGCATCTTGTAGAAGCCCCTCTTCCCCATCATTACAAGCAATTTGGAATTGCTTAGCGTTAATTGTTATCGTTACGACTGACATAATATGTCCTGATTTCTTCAAGTTCTTTTAAATATTCTGCTGTTTTGGAAACTGCTACTTTAATCTTGTCTTTAAGGTCTGCATTTTCTGACTTGAGTTTTTCTATCTTAGACCTAAGATCTGCTTTCTCTTGTAGTAGCCCATCTACAGCCTTATCAAACGTTTGTAGCCTCTCTATTACATTTCGTACGATATCAATAGAATTTGTCATACTAGTTACTCTGATTCAGTCTGAGATCTATTAACATTGTAGTCCACTTCAATTATTTTATTTTTATCATCACCCAGACCTATATTGTGAGGCTTAGCTGACTCAGCAAGATAGTTGACTGGGGTAAATTCTTCCAAATGTTCTATCAAGTTGCTACGCTGATGCACCTCACTAGAAACATAAATCCAGCTTGCGCAGGCCAAAAATAAAATCAGCGAAATAGCGATACCCACTCTATTTCTTGAACTAACATTCTTAAAAATAGGCTCTACAGATTCTTTTTCAGATTCTTTCGGGCTAGACAGATCAGAATATTGGATTCCCACATATTTACAATACATCTTTATATAGCCATTCACATACACCGATCCAGGAATCTCTTCCAACCGATTTTCTTCTAATGCAACGATATATTGCCTGCGGATATTAAGCTTTCTAGCTATATCTTCCACAGACAAATTAAGGTTAATTCTTGCTTGCTTTAGTTTAGAAATCATTCAGCCATTCTTAATGTTTCCAATCAATCTAAACCTTTCTTAAAAACATTTCAAATTGTTTATTAGCAATGATCATCATATTTAGGTCTATATTTTCCTGAAGCTTTAGCTCTGCAATGAAGTTTGTGAAAATACTGGCATACCTAGAGTTATCCTCAAGCCATTTTTCAATCTTTCCATCTCCTGCCCTGTAGGCTATGACTTTTTGCAACACTCTGCGCTGTTTGTCATATAAATCATCTTTTAAAGCCTGAATAGACATTCTATTCCAGTAGGAATCTGTGATCTGTTTTTCAACAGATTTACGCATCCAATCTATGGAGAAGCTATCAGCAACTTTAAAATATAGCTCTGCTATCTTCTGCTTATCAATATCTGATGAATTAGCCACAAGCAATATATCCAGGGTCGATATTCCAGAATCAAGGGCAGCAATATTATGCGCAAATAGCTCTGGCACATTATGATTTTTATAATCTTCAACCCTGCTGTCAAGCTTCTGCTTGGCTTGCCCAAGGAGGAATTTGTCTATTATGCTACATAATTTTTGTACAGATTCCCCATAAGACTCTATTGCTGAAGCAATATCAATAGGATGTGGAAGGTTACGTATAAACCAGCAAATACCACGCCTCAGTAGCTTTATTATCTCTGAAAATATGTCTATCTGAATCTCCAGTTCCACTTTACTCGATAAATCCTCTGCTTCCTTCCATAGCCCATCTATATTGAATATATGGTTAACAATCATATAAGACCGCACTATATCGCATAATTTTGCCCCAGTCTCAGCCCTAATATGGTTGATGATAGGGCCTCCTAGCTGATTGATAATCTTATTGGTAATTACAGTAAGAATGATTTCACTACGCAGTGGATGTGATAAAATCTCTTTCTCAAATCTTTTTTGCATTAGCGGTGGAAAATACTCAATGAGCATTTTGGTAGCAGCCTTGTCAGTGGCCACAGAGCTAGCTAGAAGTTCATTATATACAGACATCTTGCTATATGACATTATCACAGCAATCTCGGGTCTGGAGAGAGCTTCCTTGGATGAGCTTCGTCTTGCAAGCTCCCCATCATAAGGTAAAAATTCTACATCTCTATTAAGCAGGCCTTCTTGCTCCAACGCATTCATCAAATGAGCAAACATGCCAATATTATAAGCTGGAGAATGCTGGGCAATAGTCAGTACCTCAGTCTGCTTGAAATTATCCTGAAGAACAAGATTAGCCACCTCATCTGTCATATGAGACAATAGCTGATTGCGCTCCGTAATTGATATAGAACCATTTTTAACAGCTTGACCAAAAGCAATCTTAATATTCACCTCATGATCTGAGCAATCCACTCCTGCTGAATTATCTATGAAGTCCGTATTAATCTTGCCACCATTTTTTGCATATTCCACCCTACCACGCTGAGAAAAGCCAAGATTTCCCCCCTCGCCTATAACCTTAGCCCTAAGATGATTCCCATTACATCTCAAACTATCATTAGCCTTATCGCCAACTTCTAAATGACTTTCATCGCTGGCTTTTACATATGTTCCAATACCACCATTCCATATGAGATCAACCTTCGCTTTCAATATCGTGTTAATAAGCACTTCCGGAGCAAGTTCATCAGCTTCAATCTCCAAAAGCTGCTTAGCTTCCTGTGAAATAGGAATTTTCTTGCTCGATCTTTCATATACTCCGCCACCTTCTGATATAAGAGCAGCACTGTAATCACTCCATTTTGAGCCAGGCAGATCAAATAGTCTTTTCCTCTCAATAAAGCTCTGGGCAGCATCAGGGCTAGGGTCTATGAAAATATGACTATGATTGAATGCAGCAACAAGTTTGATAGTCTGTGAAAGCAGCATACCATTGCCGAACACATCTCCAGCCATATCACCGATACCCACAACAGTGATTGGATCTTTCTGAACATCTATTCCTATTTCGGCAAAATGCCTTGTAACAGATATCCATGCTCCTTTTGCTGTAATAGCCATTTTTTTATGGTCGTAACCAGCAGAACCACCTGATGCGAATGCGTCTCCAAGCCAAAAATTATATTCTGCTGAGACAGAATTCGCATAGTCAGAAAAGGTTGCCGTGCCCTTATCCGCAGCAACCACTAGATATGGATCATCCTCATCATATATCACTGTATCTTGTGGGTGGACAATCTTTCCATCCAAGATATTATCTGTAATATCCAAAAGTCCTCTAAGGAAATTTTTATAGCATTCTACAGCCTTTTCGAAATATTGTTTCTTCTCGAAATTATCCGCATTTAATTTCACATAGAATGCACCCTTCGAACCCACAGGCACAATTACGGTATTCTTGGTCATTTGAGCCTTCATCAAGCCTAAGGCTTCCGTCCTATAATCTTCTCTACGATCAGACCATCTTATGCCCCCGCGAGCAACCTTACCACCACGTAAATGCACTGCCTCGAAGCTATTGCTATATACAAAAATTTCAGCGTATGGATGTGGAAGAGGCAGATCTGGAACCATTTCAGAATTGAACTTAAATGATAGATAATTTTTGTTGATCTGATAACAGTTGGTACGAGTGATAGCTGCTATAACTCCCCACAGGGTCCGTAGGACCTTGTCTTCGACGCTGCTAGTAACATTATTTAAATAGCCCCCAAGAGCTTCAGAATATTTTTGTACATTAACTTCTACAGCATGATTAGGAGTAAATTTTGCCTCGAAAAATTTAATAAGCAAATCAGCAAATTCATGATGCTTCACAATCACACCTTGAACATAATCACTACCATATACAAACCCAGTCTGTGTAATATAAGCAGTGATCGCCTTAAGAATATTAACCTGTCTCCAGTTCAGCCCCCCAATCACTACAAGATTACATAGAATATCGTTCTCTAGATCACCTATAGCCATATGGTGCATAGCATCTTCAATATTACGCTTTATCTCATCAAAAGGGAATCCCGAAGCCGTACTGGCAGATAGCATAAACTCGCATAGCCATCTGGTCTTATGTCCCATGGTAATAGCAAACATCTGCTCGCTTAAAGCTCTAAAGCCTAAATTTTCTATCAAAGGAAGAGTATCAGACAAAACTAGCTTCTCTGTGCTATATATCTTGATTGTATAATCATTTCCCTTCGTTTTTTGTAGGTTGAAAAGCATGCAATCTTGAGTACCTACATCACATAGATATTTATAGTCATCAGCAGCTTCTTCCGGCGAAAATCTATATTGATATTCCTTAGGGAAAGTATTCTCTGGAACAGACACTTCAATATCACCAGATTTCGTGGATAAGCTTCTAGTAAAAGCAAAATGCCATTTTGCTGATAAATGATCCAATTCCTGCTCAATCTCAGAGAGAGCAAATTCTGGTATTAGACCTTTTGTCTCAAGCGTAACATACAGAGAACAGAAATTGCTAGTCACATCAGCAATCTCCTCAGTAATAACCCTTGTGCTAAATTTTGAGGTCAAATATTTGATAATTGCTAGATGAGACTCAGGCGTCAAACGCTCCATAGGCATAAAAACCAAAACATTCAGAAATTCTCCAGAGCTATCTGTTTGAATAAATAATTTCAAAGTTTTTGCAAGCATAGCAGATAAGATATGTAGACATATGCAATATAGGTCTTCTTCCTCAATTTGGAACAGAGCATCACGCGGAAAGGATTCGGCTATTGAATGAAGCTTTTTATAATTATATCCACCAACCTTAAAGCCTGAACGTTCTAACACATAATGCAATTTACCGCTCAAAATAGGGATATTTTTAACCGATTGGGTATATAGGCCAGACATGTAAAACCCGAAGAACAAAATTCCTTCCTGGCCATTACGTACCAATATATAATCCACAAACTTGCCAGTACTGACTTCGGAAATCTGATTCATTTTGCCGAGAAATAAAGTCTCATTATCGCTTGCAAGAGCCTTTTTTATAGTATCTTCCAGGTAAGGCCTGTCTCCCTCATAAACTGAAGAATCGCCTATAGTATCCTTTAGTTGTACCTTAGAATCGTAATTCAGAGAGCCAAGAAATGTAAAATTACCTGATGCAACCCATTCTAGAAATTCGATGTCTTCTTTATTGCCATTTTTGGCCTCTATTAACTTCTTTAGCCGAGTTAATATCTCTTCGGATGAATCAACAACTAAATTGATCTTATTGAGTATTCTTTCACATTCCCCAACCAAGGTCTTTTGAATAGCTGGTGTTACATCGTATAAAATGGCGCAAATAATAGACTCATCTTTCCCCGATTCGGATACATCTATCAAATCACCATTTTTGGAACGTTTCAAGCAGATTACAGGATGGAGAAATATCTTGATATTTACACCAAATTTGGCAAGCAAGGTTTTTATAGAGTCCACAATAAATGGCTGATCTTGAGTGGAAATCTGCAATACGGATCCACCATATTTCTCTGAAGCATGTTTGAGAAATTCTACTTTAGTTTTGGCCTCACCCCTTGCTTGACAGAAAGCAAAAGCATCCTCAGCAATAGAGGTAAAAAAATCCGTTTTATCAGGCTCCATATAGTCCACAGGCAAGTAACTGTAGAACTTTTGAACGAAGCTTTTAAAAAGCTCTGTATTGTTCTTCTTCGAAGCTGTTTCAATTATATGTTTGCGATAGGACGGGTTTTCACAAATCAAACTGGTTTGGAGTTTGTTTTCAAGATATCTTGGCATATATGGACTTCGAGCTATGGTTATAATGCTTCTCATTATAATGGATAGGCCATAAATTATGTATTAATTTAATGGCTTATCCACTAATCAGCAAAAAATCTTGGCAATACTACATCAATTGAATCTGTGTTTCAATAATGTTATGCCTCAGCTTCATATGCGCCTATTAGCTCCGGATGATAGACGTGATTTACAAAATGGCTCAGGAAATTTGCATCCTCACTCTCTTGAGCTTCTTTATATAACTGCTCTTGATGGTCTTTACACCACATCTCATTGCTACGGTATAAAAGCACAAATACCGCCTCATTACCATTCTCTGCAGCTATGTCAAGGGCTGTTTTACCAGCTTTATTGGGTTTTATGGCAAGATTTTCTTGCGTTACCTTACGACTAAGCAATGCTGTAGCAGTGTATGAACTTAGAGCCTGATAAGAATCAGAGCATTTACCATATTGAGCTACATAATGTATTGGCAAATTACCATCCTTGTCGGCAAGATTTTTTAGTTCGTTAAATAGTTCGGAGCCTTCTAACCGCTTTATAACATGGGAATGCCCAGCAGCTATAGCGTGGTGGAGAACGTTTTTTCCATCACCATCTTTCGCCTTCACTATAGCATCTCTAGACTTATCAGCTATGGCTTTGAAAATATGAGGATTTGGCACTTTCGCAGCAGCCATCAAGACAGTGGTTTTATTTTCACCAAATGTCTTCTCGACTGCCTTAGCATTTACCTCGAGAATATCTAGCACTATTTCTAGATGGGACCCATCAGAATTGACCTTACTACCTTGAATTGCCTTAAGCAACGTTTTGGTGGTAATGTCTGCTTTAGCTATTTTTAGTTGCTCGAAGACTTTTTTATCTCCCAAAAAGCTAGCTAAATCCAATGGTGTCTCTCTACCCTGGCTTGCACTTGTTTCTAACTTTAAATTTGTTTTCTTAGAAAGGAGTCCAACTGCATCACTACAATGGTTTCTTACAGCAAAATGTAGAGCTGTAAGCTCCGTCAAATTAGTTTGAGTATTCACTGGAGAAGCTTCCATTAGAGTTTTTACACATCCCGGATGATTTTTGATAGCTGCTAAATGGAGAGCAGTATATCCTTGATGTGAGGTTGTTGCTCCCGCATCCATACCCTTCCCAAGCAGCCATTTTACTACATTGGTAGCTCCGCAATAAGCAGCATAGAGGAGCAAAGTAACTCCCGCTTCGTCCACATATTGTCTTATAGGTAGCGCCATACCAATTTTCTGACCCGAATCGCCCTCAATATCTCCACATATCTTAAGCTTGACCTTAAGCCAATCTGTAGCATCTGGAGATTCATCTTCTATAGCAGTTCTTACAGCCTCAACATTATCTGCTTTTATTTTATCCAGCAAATCCATAAGAGCGGGATTCTTTGTTACACCAGGCGTAAATTTTTTCTTCACTGTAGAACTTGGTGTTTTAGGAAAATCTTCTGACTCTTTTTTTGTAGGAGTTTTATAAGATGCATCAGAAAATTTAACTGCCTTTGCAGCTTGTTCTGCTGCAGCTGCTGCATCTTCTGCACAAACCTCAACACCAGTCTTAGCAGTTTTTAATATAGATTTGAGCTTAGGCTTTACCTCTTCCTCTCTAGTAGGAAGTATATCCATCACAGTAAGGCCATCTCTATCCAATTTATTCATAACATGAGGAGCCGCATCCAAAATTGCTCCTAATACCTCTTGATGATTCTCAAGAGCAGCCACATGCGATGGCAGACTGCCCCCATTATCAATTTCTTCTGGAAATGCTGGACGCTTCGCCACTACAGCTTCTACGATTTCAGGCTTATCCTTATTACCAGCAGCTGCTATATGAAGCAAATTACCACCTGTTAAAGGATGCTTTACATCCAAATCAGCTTTTGTTGCCAAAGCCTCAAAAGCACCCACTTGCCCCTCCAGTGCTGCATATTGCACAGCCGTCATATTTTCATCGGATTTAGCTTCCACATCAGCTTGCTGCATTAATTTATTAATGACCTTAGTAGCACCATTGATCGCAGCAAGATGCAGCGGGTTATAGGAAGACCCATCAAGAGTTACATCTATCCCTCCAGGAAGCCTTTCAATCACAATATCCAATGCCCTGTCTTCATCACTTTCTATATGTTCTAGAAGTAAGTCTTTAGGCTGACATATTTTGTTTTCTATGAGATAGGATTTTAACTCTTCATTACAGCTAATAACAGCAGCATCCTCCAACCCTTCTCTGCTCGCACCTCTTTCCAACAAATATTGTAAAGCGTCTTTCTGTGCATTGATTGCGGCTATACAGACAGGAGTATATCCATCTTTATCAGCCCTATTTTTTTCCGAATCATCATTGTCAATAATAACCTTCAAGGCAGCAATATTGCCGTCCCTCGCTGCTTCATGCACAGACATTGTTGTCCCAGACTCAACTACCGCCTCTTCAGGCTCTGCAGTCAGTTCCTCTGCATGTACTTCTCCACTCTCTGCCCTCTCAGATTCTCCCTTAGCTGCACTAATTTCTTCGGGCGTACAATATCCTTCTAGCAGCTTAATAACCGCTTCGCCAAATTTGTTACCAGTTTTGGTGCTAGCACGATATGCCTCAGCAAGCAAGTTTATACCTGGCCCTATCGCACCTTGGGCATCAATAGGATGCAGATCCGTAATATTGTAGCTATATGCCGTAATCATAGTTGTCAGCAACCCAACTGGGTTGGAAATATTTTGGTTTCCCATAACCACAGGCAACAACTTATTAAATATACCTTCCTGGACCTTAGTGTTGATATGTTTAGGATTTTTAGGCATTTTTCCTCTCAATATTTAATATTGCAATTCTATTAAATAAAATAGATCTTTGCAATAAGAAAGTTTATCAAAGTAAACTAGTTATGATTTGGCCCATTCAAGCAGCAAGTGCAACAGGTGGAGATAAAAACACCGTAATTGGAGTGTTAAATTGTAGTATTTTACGAGGTCTATTATCAAGTAAGTTT
>JAYUHP010000020.1:0-2662 GCA_043766875.1 Rickettsiaceae bacterium | reverse complement strand
AGCGGCTGAGAGCCCAAATAAAGCAGAGTAATTATTCATAGCTTTTTGAGTGGTGCTAATATTTTGTGCAGTGCTTCCTTTTTCTCTATAGGAAATTTTATTATTATGCAATATCCTCATCCCAACAGTAGGTGTAAGGATCACTCGGTTTGTAAGCCTATGAGCAAAGCCTAATACAGCATCGCCACCATATGAAAGCATATTATATTTTGCCTGAGCTATCCCGTAGCTATTTGCTGTAATGCGGCGTAGGGATTTGCTGTTTATATGTGTGTTGTTGATAAGAGCCGTACCACGTACGAACCAATTATCCCGAAATTGATGATTGCTGTATATTGCCCCAATCCAGCTTGATGTATCGGTCTTGCTACCAGATGCTGTATCTTTAAATTTAATATCGCTCATAGAATTTGAAACACTAAATCCTACAGTTGTCCGATCATTAATCATGGTATCGGCACCGATGGCAGCACCTTTTGAGATTGATTTGAATCCAGGATTACTTTTGCGTAATTTTTGAGTTGCGCGGCCTATATTTATGCTACCCCACATACCAAATTTATCATAAGGACTATCACCAGCTGCAGCACCTTCTGCTGTAGCGAATATGCCATCATCGTTAAGCGCATTTTGTACAGCATGAGAGGTAAGACTCAATCTTGTGCTTAGTAAAGAAAGCGTTGTGGCAGAATGTTCTGCAGAGCTATTAACTCTGGTTGCTAGATCTGTTACAGCTTCTTTGCCTCCGGTAGCTGCTACTCCCACTATACTAGCCGCTGTATCTGTAGATATTCCTGAAACTGTGGTGTTTATTATAGAATCCGTAATATTCTGATGTATTATACCTAGCCCCGCTCCAAGAGTAGCAATTGTGTTGATTGTATTTTGCGGCAGTAAAACACTAGGCTGATTGGAGATTGTGTGCCCCATAGATCCAAATGCCCCTAATTTAACAATATCTGTTTGCTTCATAAGATCCGCTGCTAATGAAGTAGGAAGGTTGAACACCGGCTGACCATTGGAGAGAATTGTTAAAGGGATCGTGCCGTTCCCAGTTATATTTACTCCGTTAGATCCAAGCACTGGAGCTGCTGCGATTATATCTGAAGCAGTTGCTCCAACAGGCGAAAAACCTGAAGACATCGTTGGAGTAGATAGGCTGAATCCAACAGCTGGAGCAGGGGGGGTATATATAAGAGTCCCCAGGGAAGTCATTTGCCATTTGGGGTCTGATATTCCCATAGAGGTTATCATTGAGACTGGTGGTATTACACCTGAAGTAGGAAATTTGATCACTGTCATTGATGCATTTTGTGCAGGCGTTAATCCTCCATTATTGATATTTAATGTAAGAGCGGTAACACCACTAGCATCAACAGAAGTTGCACCAGATAGATCTAGGGCGGGATTCGTTGTACCAGTATAAGTAGCGTTAATTACGAATGTACCCGTTAGTATAGCAGCTTCCCCAGCTGCAATGTTAAGGGTTTTATTACCGAGATTCAAAGCAGCATTATGTGCTGAGTAACTACCATGCATCATTATATTTCGGGCAGATGTATCAAGCATTATGTCATGATGAGTTATTGAGCTTGCATAGACATCTGTTGCTGTCGTAATTCCAACTGTATTGGCAGCAGTGCCGGTTAGGGTTAAAGCAGCTAGAGAATATGTGCCACTACCAATTGCTCCTACAAATGTAGCATTTCCCGCATTTTCCAATGTACCATAGATTCCTCCACCAGCCAGAACATCCGACACAGAAGCTCCATTAGCTGCAATTAATGTGCCATTTGCTGCTACAAAAGTTGTGGCGGCAGTTGATCCAGCTATTGTTAATTTGTAGGTTGTGTTATAGATAGAAAGCGGGATGCCAATATTACCTACAGCTAGGTCTGCTCCTGCTGTTGGGGTAAAATCAATGGCGCTACTGCTATCAGTAGTCGTAAAATTGGTAATATTAGTTGAAGCAACGCTTGGATCTAATATCACTACTGAAGAGTTAGTTAAGTCCAAAGTTGTAGCATGCACTGCAGCATTCAGTACGGCTGGAGTACCAGCGTTAAAATTATTCAACCTTACAGTGCCAAGAGAAGTACTTGATCCTATTGCTACTGGTGGTAACGTACCACCCATTTGTATATAAGTTCCAGAACCAGCTACTATTCCTTGGATAGTGGCACCATTAGCTAAGGATAAGTATTGGGGGAAGCCCATTCCTCTTGTCACAGTTAATGTAGCATTTTGGCCTATTAATATTCCAGAAGTACCCCCAGAGCTTCCATCAAAACAAGAATCCCCAGATATTGTTGCACTTGAAGCATTGGAAGCTGTCGCACTTCCAACTACAGTCAAAAGCTGTGCAGCTTGGCCGCTTCCATTGCCTATATACCCTACGAAATTCACATAGCTAGCACTGGTGCCATCACCTACAATCACTAAACCTCTACTATTAGAACCAGCAGTATTTGAAATAGTACCCAATACAACATTGGGAGCACCAGATGTACCACCTAAAATTTTCAACTGAGCAGCAGAATTATCTAATCTTATATTATAAACATAAAGGTTACCAGTTACTGATAAAGTGCTCCCATCTGTTATTTTTAGTATACTAACTTGATGGCTAGAAGTACCAATATCATCGTATATGCTAGAGTTG
>JAYUHP010000019.1:0-2666 GCA_043766875.1 Rickettsiaceae bacterium | reverse complement strand
ATGTTGTCTTCTACTAACACTATTAGTAACCCATTTATGTTTTTAGATTCTTTGATGAGTAGAATATTCTTTAGCCCAACATTTCTTGCTCAGCTTCTGGCTATTATGAGTATGGGATTGCCTGGAATTATATATTTTATCATTGTATGTGCGAGTGTCGTGGTATTTATTATCTCAATACTTAGAGCTATGGCTGTTTATATAATGGCTATGATTGCAGTCGCATTCCTTATTAGTATAGGTCCAATTTTCTTAACATTTATGTTATTTGACCGAACTTTTTATCTTTTTGAAAATTGGCTCAAGTTTTTGTTCAAATATATGATGGAGCCAGTGATAGTATTGGCAGGTATTATAATTCTTACGCAGCTATTCAGTTTGTTTGTGGATCAGGTCCTTTCATATAGTGTATGTTGGAAATGTGCACTAGCATTTATGTTCCCATTTGCTTCAGTATTTGCGAGTGTATTCCCAGGTTTGGAAACTATACCAATATTTTGTTTCTATTGGTTTGGCGCATGGGGCTTAAGTCCAGGTGGTGATATTATGGGTATGGATATGGGGATGATGACGGGAATGGTTATCACTGGTTTTGCTGCATATGGGTATATAGATCTTGCAGCTAAAATGTCATCACGTTTATGTGGAGATAGTGGACCTTCTGCCATAGGTGCTGGTATCGCTATGGCTCATGATAAAGGTCAGCAATTCCTGGGTCGATATGGATTGGATGATCAGAATCTTGCAAGAATGAAGCAAGCGAAAGACTCTCGTGGGAAAGCCCAACGAGAAGCTATTAAGACTGAGAGAAAGGCTTCAGAGAAGGATGCAAAAAAGGATAAAAAATAATAATCTTATATAGGCATGTCAGGGATTAAGATGGAACGGAATAAATGGTAACTAGAGTATAAAATGTTAAAAATACTGAAACTACGTTTTATTAGAACTTTTATATTAGTGGCAACGCTTTGTATCGCCCATCCTGGAAATATTTATGCGATAGATTTAAGCTGGATGTATAGTGGAATAGCAGGTCTAGGCAGTTTCTTTCAATGCGTAGAGGTACCAGCATTTAATAGTTTTAATACGGGTGGCATAAATCTGAGTGTAGCAGATGGTCGTGGGCAGTGGATTTCTACTGGTCAGAATGTGGCCGGTGATCAAACGCTCAAAATAGACTGGAGTACATCTGGCATTACATCTAGGCCTAGAAAATATATGGTAATGTATCGAGTCGATCCAAGGTTTCAGATTCCACAGACATTTATCTTGAAATATGACTATATCTCAAATACATATATCTCAGATTTTCATACATTTAAAAATGGTGAATTACCTGGATATCAAACAATGGGCGCACCAAATCTTGCTACTATCGCAACGGAATATAATAGTTACTTCACTTTCGGTGCTGGAAGAGAGACCATAACATTGGATCCTGGAGATGTGCTCAATATTACCCTATCTTCTATGCCATATTTTCTCTCGCAATCTCAGCAATTTGGCTCAGAGCTTGATAATACTGGTATGGGTAGAGTGACATCTATTGCAACTTCTACTGGCCTAACCGACAATAGTATTTTATATGTAAGTAGCCAATCTTGGTGTGCTCTTGAATCCCAGTCACATGCTTGTATACAAGATCCTACTACTGGGGCATATCTCTATTCAGGTGTTAATCGTTCATATCGGCGGTTTATTGGTATAATGGAGGCGAATAATGGCTTAAATACATTCTCTAGTTGTCCTGCTAATACCGAAGGATTGAACTTAACTAATGTGTGCGTCTATGATCATGGTAGAGGCATGAAAATGGTAAATGGTAGCAAGGAGATAAAATCAACATATACCCCATTTATTAGTTCTACTTTTAGTGGCAAGGATTTTTTCTACTATAAAGCTGAAGAAAGTGGAGATTTAATGTTCTCCACTGATATGCAGATTGATGGTATGTTTTTGAATTTCCCACAACATATGAGCTCATGGGGAGCTGAGTATAATAATAGCCTACAAACCCTAACTGAATATTTGCATTCTGATTTAGGTGATAGCGATACAATGTCTCAATTCTTGCATCTTGGTCGTTATATAATGCTGATTGAAATTGGTAATAGCGATGCTGTAGCAAGCTTTACTCAGCAAAATGATATTACTTTAGCCTATCAAGTCATGCGTCTTGGCCAGACACCTGCTCCTGGTTCTACTGGGACCAATGTAGACACGAATCAATATGCAATAGATGCTCCCAATAGTGGTATATTATGGTTTAAGGTTACCAACCCTAATAATGAGATTGCAGGAACGATTACTGTAACTTATGCCAGCTACACTGGAACGACTTTCTTGTCAGATATATTATATAATGATTTGGCACTTCCAATTATGGGTATGCTAAGAGGTGATTCTTCAGTATCGTACTCCGGTATTGCTGGTTTATTTTACTCAGGTATTGCCACGGATGCACAATGGCAATTGACCGTAAAAACTCTTCTTACCCTCTACATCATGTTTTATGGATTATTCTTTCTTGCAGGTATTGTAAAAATTTCAGCAATGGATTTGGTGAAGAGGATAATAAAAATCGTTGTAGTTGTTTCTGTGTTTTCTCCAAGGAGTTGGATATTTTTTAATGAGTATGTATTTACGATTTTCCTAGATGGTATGTC
>JAYUHP010000018.1:0-7125 GCA_043766875.1 Rickettsiaceae bacterium | reverse complement strand
CAGGCAAAATAGATTTAGCTACTAAGACATTCCAAGCAATTCGCATATGGGTTAATAAAGAGTTGGAATCTTTAGAGGTATTTCTTAACAACTGTGCTTCTTTATTAGTTTCTGGCGGAAGGCTTGTTGTTGTTACTTTCCATTCTCTAGAAGACAGGATAGTTAAATATTATCTGACAAAAAACACTGCAAAAAAAATAGCTCGTTCTAAATATTCAAAAGAGCCAGAAGACACCTCTGCAGCCTATAAGTTACTATATAAAAAGCCTCTTACTCCTGGGAAAGAAGAGCTGCGTTTGAATCCGAGGTCAAGGTCGGCAAAGTTAAGAGCGGCTGTCAGGACAGGAAGTGGATCATGACCTATAGAATCACAACAGCAATAGGTATCTTTATAATATTCATAGCGGGCTATTTTCTATTTGCCATGAAGCGCGAGGTGGAGAATTTGAACTTCGAACTGAGCGCTGTGAAGAAACAAATAAATTATGAAAAAGATACAATCAACTTGCTTAAAGCGGAGTTTTCATATCTTAGCTCACCAGCTAGGTTAAAAAAACTTGTAACTAGCCATTTGAAGCTAGCAAGCGTGAGTCCTGATCGTATGGTAAAAGATCCTCTAAAAGCCGAAGTGCAGCTTGCTCTTCAAGAGAAAATTCCAGCTGTAGAGGGAGGGCTTCAGGTATCTGTGCATAAGTCGCCTATCGTATTGGCTTCTTCGAAGTCCTCAGTTAAGCAATGGCGTTATAAACAGAATAAGCATAAGCCTAATAATAAATTTGCTGTAAAGACCGTGGCGATGAGGGAATAGATCCGACTATTCCGAAGTCCATATCGAAAAAGTCGTGACTATTCCAATATGGTAGTATGAAATAGTCAGGTTATTACAACATTTATCAAAGATTACTATATTCTAAGAAATAACTATGAACAAGGGCTGGAGGCAGAAGCAAATCACAGAAAAAGAAACACATGATGGATCGCTAAAATCCATCATTGGGAATCTTGCTTCCTGGGATATAGGCCATAAATCCACAATATCTCGCTTGATTTTTGTCACTATTATTTTAGGTCTTTGTTACTTATGTATAGGTTATAAGCTCCTTGTTGTGGCTACTGCTGCTTACGAGGAGCAAAAGCATTTCGTTAGGGAAGAAAATTTTCGTAAAGAAATAGTAGATCGTAACGGTTTGCTGCTCGCTATTAACCTTCCTGGGGCATCCGTATTTGCCAATCCACAAAAAATGGTAGATCCTGAAGAAGCAGCTAATAAACTGGCGGCGACTCTGCCTAAGCTCAATAAACAAAAGTTACTTGAGGAATTCAAAAGCAATAAAACATTTGTATGGATTAAGCGTGACTTAACCGAAAAAGAAAGGCAATCTGTCCATCATTTGGGCATTCCCGGCATATATTTTGAAGGGGAAAAGAAAAGAGTCTATACCTATGGGAATCTTCTATCTCATTTAATAGGCTATGTTGGAAGAGATAATGAAGGGCTAGCTGGTCTAGAAAAAAGCTATGATGATTTTCTGCTGGATTCTTCCTCTAATGGGCCTTTGCAGCTTACCATTGACGCAAGGGTGCAATCTATAGTAAATGAGGAGATGGACACTGCGATAGAAACTTTTAGAGCTATTGGCGGAGTCGCAATAGTTGCTGATGCAAAAACTGGAGAAATACTTGCATGTGTTAGTAAGCCAGATTTTAATCCGCATGATCCTTCTAATGCGAGTAGCGACCAGTTATTTAACCGCTATAGCCTTGGCGTTCAGGAGTTGGGCTCTGTAATGAAAATTGTAAATATTGCAATAGGCCTGGATACCGAGAAAATAACCTTGAATGATGTATATGATATTACTTCCATGAGGGTCGCGAACTTTAATCTCAAGGATTATCATAAGGCAGAAGGCTGGCATACTGTACCAGAAATTTTTCTACATTCCTCTAATATTGGGATGGCTCAGATCATGCTTGAGGTAGGAAAGAGTGATTATAAGAGATATTTGGAGAGACTTGGGATGTTTGAAAAACTTCCTATAGAAATACCGGAACGAGGTTTCCCCATATCACAAAAAGATTCTAACTGGACGGATTTGACAACTACTACAATGTCTTATGGCTATGCTTTGGCAGTTAGTCCTCTTCATTTTGTGAATGCGGTGATTCCAGTAGTAAATGGTGGATATATGCATAATCTGCATTTTGTTAAACGTGAAGATGAAGCAGTTCCTGTGCAGGTATTAAAATCTACGACTTCAGATGATATGCGTAGGTTATTGAGACTTGGAGTATCAAAAGGTACAGGGAGAAAGGCAGATGTAAAAGGTTATCTGGTTAGTGGTAAGACTGGGACAGCCGAAAGAAGAGTGGGCAGACGTTATGTAAAAAATGCTAGAAATTCATCATTTTTGGCGGCCGTGCCAGCCATTGACCCTAAGTATGTAATCTTTATTATGCTGGAAGCTCCTAAGCCCACAAAAGAGACTTTTGGTTTCGCAACAGCGGGCTGGACAACTGCTCCGATGGCGCGTAATATTATCTCCCGTATGGTAAATTTATACGGGCTATCTCCTTATGATGAGGATGATCCTGCAATCCAAGAACAGTTATATGTGGAGTATGAAATTGACGCAGAGACCTAATAT
The DNA here is from genome assembly GCA_043766875.1 of Rickettsiaceae bacterium. Taxonomy (GTDB): domain Bacteria; phylum Pseudomonadota; class Alphaproteobacteria; order Rickettsiales; family Rickettsiaceae; genus JAYUHP01. The sequence continues at coordinate 4,480 of JAYUHP010000018.1, read as the reverse complement.
TGCGGATATTCTACGGGCTCAATCTATTAAAGATATAGCCTTCCATTCCAAAGCGGTCGTGCCTGGCAGCGCTTTTTTTGTTATTCGCTATATGGAAGAATATTTGCGTGAGGCAATAGCGAAAGGAGCTCGATTAATCATTTCCGAAGATAAAATAGATAATCTGCCAGACTCAGTTAAGCACCTTAAGGTAGAAGATGTCAGGGAAGCTTTAGGAGAAGCTGCAGCGTTTTTATTGCCTAATAAGCCTAAGTATATTGTAGCAGTGACTGGCACTAATGGGAAAACTTCTGTTGTTGATTATTTTAGGCAAATTTGCGGGCACATTGGAATCAAAGCGGCAAGTATAGGTACGATGGGGATCCTTTGCACAGACAGAGTATTGGAAAAGAAGTTACAGGCTGAATTTGACTATGATTTGACTACCCCGGATGTAATATCAATGCATAAAATGATGGAAGCTCTTGGCAAAGCAGGAGTGACTCATGTTGCATTTGAAGCTTCAAGTCACGGCATTGATCAAGGTAGACTCGCTGGTATTCCTGTATCTGTTGCAGTATTTACCAATTTCTCACAGGATCATCTAGATTATCATGGGACTATGGAAGCTTATAAGATTTCTAAGCTCATGCTATTTTCCAAAAATCTAATATCAGATGGGATAGCTATCTTTATGGATACGTTGCTTAAAGATAAAGAAGTTGAGAGGTATATTAAAGAGCTTGATCTAAATGGAGAAAGACTTATTTCAGTTGGTAATAATGGTGACGTGAAGATTCTAAAAGCAGAGCCAACTATTGCAGGTCAGGAAATAGAATTTACACATAAAAATAGAACTTATGAGTTCAAAACTAATATAGTAGGTAGTTTTCAGGCTCCGAATCTTTTGATGGCTGCTAGCATGGTAGAAAGATGCGGTGTTGATTTTGAGAAAATAGTTGGAGTTTTGCCGCTGCTTAAGGCTGTACGTGGCCGGCTTGAGAGGGTTGCAGATCAAGATGGAGATCTTCATGTTTTTGTGGATTATTCTCATAAGCCTCTTGCATTGGAGATGAGCTTGATGGAGCTTAGAAAATTATGCCATGGGTCCCGGCTTATAGCGCTCTTTGGTTGCGGTGGGAATAGGGACCGCCTAAAGCGTAAAATGATGGGTGAAATCGCTTGCAGAGTTGCTGATATAGTGGTTGTAACTGACGATAATCCTAGGATGGAAGATGCAGCTTTTATCCGTAGTGAAGTAATGCAAGGAGCGAAAACAGCAACTGAAATAGGTGGTAGAGGTGAGGCTATAAAATACGCAATTGGGCTTATGCAAAAGGGCGATGTGCTTCTTATAGCGGGCAAAGGTCATGAGGATTATCAGATCATTGGAGATGAGAAATTTCATTTTGACGATGTGGAAGAAGCTAGGAAGTGGATTTGATGACAATAATAAATAAAGGTTAGTATTATGGATACTGATAAACTTGAGCAATTAAGGAAAGCTGTAATGGCTGGGATACAACAGATTGATAGAGGAGAATATAGTAATACCTCCATATTAGATATCATGAATGAAGAAGACAATACTGATGAATGGCCAGATGATATTGCTATCAAGCTAGGAATTAAGGATTAGGTATGGCAATCTGGACGAATAAAATATTATCAGAAGCGTTGGGAGTGGCTATAAGGGAGAATTTTACTCATGGTGGGATAGTGCAGTTTAACTCCAAAGACGTGATGCCTGGAGATGTTTTTGTTGCTCTGAAGACTGGTGGTGACGGGCATGATTATGTATCGGATGCTATAGCTCGAGGTGCTTCTGTAGCAATAGTTGAGCGTGCTATTGAAGGCGTGCCAGCTGGCAAAATGATAGTTGTGAAGGATTGTTTCGCTGCGCTCAAGGCAATGGCAGCCTATAAACGTACCAATTCTAAGGCTATATTCATAGCGCTAACTGGCAGTGCAGGAAAAACATCCACTAAGGATGCATTGGCTTTTACGCTTTCGAATTTTGCCGAGAGCTTTGGGAGTAGGGGGAGCTTCAATAACGAACTTGGTATAGCTTTGAATGTTGCCTCCATGCCGGATGATATAAAATATGCCGTATTTGAAGTTGGTATGAATAATCCAGGCGAGATTAGGGCTATTATACCTATGATTAAGCCTCATTTAGTTCTTATAAATAATATTCTTCCGGCTCACATCGGCAATTTTAAATCACTGGATGCTATAGCAGATGCGAAGCTGGAGATTCTAGAAGGTATTGATCCTGACGGGATTGCGGTATTTAATGCTGATAGTACATATTATGAATATTGCTGCAAAAAGGCAAAGGAATTGGGGATTGAGAAAATATTTTCATTTGGAGAGAAAAAAACTGCTAATGGGGTCTTAATGAGCTACCAATTTGATGGTACTTTGGGCGCGAATGTCGTAAATTTGAATGGCAAGGAGATCCATTTTCAAACTAAAATTGCCGGCCATCACCGCATCCTCAATCTCGTAGTCGTCCTATTAATATGTGATATCCTAGGTTTTGATGCAGAAAAAGCTGCAAAGAGCCTGATTGATATAGAAGAACCAAGAGGTCGTGGGCAGGTTAGCGACGCAAAATATAATAATATAGAAATCACGATAGTTGATGATGCCTATAATGCAAGCCCACCAGCGATGAAAGAATCTCTGAAGCATTTTGGTGATATGAAGCATAAATATAAAGTGGCTATACTAGGTGATATGAGAGAATTGGGTCAAAAAGAGATAGAATATCACAGAGAGCTTTTGCCATATGTTATAAAATCTGGTGTGAGCAAACTCCATACTGTGGGCGTGCTTATGAATGAGTTGCATAAGATCTTGCCTGAAGATATAAGAGGAAGGCATTTTGCTGATTATACAGAGCTTAAGGCAAGTTTGGGTGATATTATAGATAGGAAAATGATGATATTATTAAAAGCCTCCAAGAGTATGAAATTCTGGTCAGTTATTATCGATGAATTGCTAAAAAATAAGGATAAATAAGATGTTATATAACATATTACTACCATATGTAAACCAGTCGCACTTCGCGAATTTAGTGCATTATATTACCTTCAGAAGTATGCTTGCCATTATTGTCAGCATGAGCCTATGTCTAATATTTGGGCCATGGATAATACGTTCTCTTAAAACATGGCAAAAGCATGGCCAGCCCATAAGAGAGGATGGACCAGAAACTCATGCAAGTAAGGCTGGAACTCCTACTATGGGTGGCCTTATGATTATAGTCTCTGTAGCGATTTCTACCATATTACTTGCGGATCTTCGGTCTCCGTATATATGGTGCATATTATTTGTAATGTGTAGCTTTGGCTTTCTTGGCTTTATGGATGATTACTTGAAGGTTACAAAAAATAATACAAAAGGCGTACGTGGTAAGATGAAGCTGCTTGTGCAGTTTATGGTTGCCTTTTTGGTTTGCTATATAGTCCAGCTTGAAGCTCATAAAGGCCATGCATCACATTTGGCTTTGCCATTTTTCAAAAGCACTTTTCTGGATTTAGGATATTTCTATCTGCCATTTACCGCTTTTGTAATTGTGGGCTCATCAAATGCCGTAAATCTGACGGACGGGTTGGACGGGCTTGCTACAGTTCCTATAGCAATCGCCGCTGGTTGCTTTGGGGTCATTAGCTATGTTGTTGGTAATAGCTTCTATGCTCATTATCTGCAGATTATATATGTCCCTAATGTTTCTGAAGTTGCAATATTATGCAGTGCCATTATTGGTGCTTGTCTTGGGTTTTTATGGTTCAATGCACAGCCTGCAGCTGTATTTATGGGAGATACTGGCAGCCTGGCCTTGGGAGGAGCTCTTGGCACTATAAGCGTTATAACGAAGCATGAGCTTGTTCTTGCTATAATTGGAGGTGTATTCGTAATGGAAACACTCTCCGTAATAATCCAGGTATATTATTTCAAATTGACTGGTGGCAAAAGAGTATTCAAAATGGCGCCTATACATCACCACTTTGAGAAATGCGGTTGGAGCGAATCCAAGGTGGTAATAAGATTTTGGATAATGGCTGTAGTATTTGCCCTCATTGGGCTTTCATCACTAAAACTGAGGTAAATTGATAATGGCGCATATGACGCATAGCGAACTCTTAGAACAATATAACAAATTTTTTGGTGTTTTCCCTCGCATAGAGCTTGAGCGCATAAGGTTGCGTCAGCTTAGAGATGAGGATGTACAGCCATATTACGAATATATTACCCACCCTAGGGTTGCAAGATATGTTCCAGCTGACTGTCTACCAAATTCTGTAAATACTGCACATTCAGACATCAGCTTTTGGATAGACAGTTTTGCTAGTCAAAACTCTATCCACTGGGCCATTGCAGATGCGAAGACGGATAAAATTATAGGCACTACTGCTCTCACAAGGCTTCTTCCAATACAGCGTAAAGCCAATATAACTTATGATTTAGATTTTGAATATTGGGGGCAGGGGCT
>JAYUHP010000017.1:0-7156 GCA_043766875.1 Rickettsiaceae bacterium | reverse complement strand
TCGCAAATTAATCCTACGTTGTCACTGCGTGGCTCACCTATTAGAATAGGCGTCGCCACTTGTTCCTAGTATTTAATTTGGGACTTGGTATTACTTGCCGCGTAGGACAATATCCCTCAAATTCCACCTGCGTAAATTCTTTACAATATAACCAATAGTGCTAAGCGGGTGAGTTAATATTACACCAAGCAGCTTAACATAGGACTCTAAACTTCTATCCCCAATAAACCACATATACAAAGCATTGATTGGCTTTATATACTCTGGAATAACATATTTATCCTGATACAGTTCCTTCAAGCAATTTTTAGCCTTCCTAATCTCCTCAGCACGTCTTTGAGTAAGACTTTGGGAGTGAAGCCTATAAAAATACAAGGCTTCGGCTATATGGTGTAACTTGGTTACAAGCCCCATTCTCAACCAATATTCATAATCCTCCATGAGGAACATATCCTCATTATACTCTCCGATTTTACGTGCCACATCAGCTCTATACATAAAGCAAGCACCCACACAATCCCTTACAGGCAAAAACTCTGGCGGCTCCTGGTAAATGCGCTTGCCATTATTTCCAGCGTCATCTATCAAACTATAATCCGTATAGACCAACCCAACATCTTGCATTGAATCCAGTGCTTCTCTCATGATTCTTAGTGCATCAAAATGATATAGATTATCATCTGAGGTCCATGTCAAATATTCTCCCTTGGCCTCTCCAAACCCCGCATTCAAAGTGCCTGGAAGTTTCTTATTCTCAGCATTTACAATGAGCTTTACACGCTTATCAAGCTTGGCATAACCACGCGCAATTTCTACGCTATCATCTTTAGAACAATCATCCACTATAATAAGCTCAAAATCCTTGAAACTTTGCTTGAGGCAGCTCTCTATTGCTCCTGGCAGATAGTGCGCTCTATTATATGATGGCAGTACTATAGAGATTTTGGGCATAGTTCCATTCTCAAGATTTCCATGATCTGCTCACAGCTAGCACCATCCCCGTAAGGATTCACCGCATAAGCCATTTTAGCGTAAGCTACCTCACTTTCGATAAGCAATTTGGTCTCCATTACTATCACTTCTGTACTAGTCCCAACGAGCTTCGCAGTACCTTCTTCCACGCCCTCCATTCTTTCCGTCACATCACGTGTGACAAGAACCGGCTTGCCCAAAGATGGAGCTTCTTCCTGAATCCCTCCGGAATCGGTGATGATGATAAAAGACTTCTCTATCAGCCAAATCATCTTAGAATAATCAAGTGGATCAATTAAAAATATATTTTTCCTATCACCCAAAATACTGCGCACCGGCTCCTGCACATTGGGATTGAGATGTACAGGATATACAAATTGGATATCAGGATATTGATCTGCCAAAAGTGCAAATGCTCTACAAAGATTCTTGAACGGCTCGCCAAAACTTTCCCTACGATGACCTGTGATTAAGATGATTTTATTGCTAAAATTCAAGAAATTAAAACAGTCTAAATAGGGCTTCTGATCCGCGTTTTTTATCATCTCAAGTCCGAGAAATAAGGCATCAATTACCGTATTACCAACATTGTAAACATTTTCCGATATATTTTCATTAGCCAAATGCTTGCAGGCCCGTTTAGTGGGAGCAAAATGGTAATCTGCCAACCTACCAACAAGAGCCCTATATATCTCCTCAGGATATGGGGAATATTTATTATGGCTCCGCAGACCTGCTTCAATGTGGGCTACCTTGATTTTGCAATAAAATGCAGCCAGAGCCCCTATAAAAGCGGTAGCTGTATCGCCCTGAACAAATACCACATCAGGCTTTACTTCCTGTAAGACATTCTTCAAGCCTGATAGTACAGAAGTAGTAACATCAAACAAATCCTGATTTTGCTTCATAACATCAAGGTCATAATCAGGTGTTATATGGAAAAAATTCAGCACCTGATCAAGCATTTCACGATGCTGGGCAGTTACACAAACTACCGTCTTAAATCCCATTTCTTTTCTTGCAGCAACTATTAGTGGAGCCATTTTAATAGCCTCAGGACGAGTGCCGAAAATGAATAGTAAGGTTTTGTGGTTTGTCATAAGTGTTGCCCTATCAGCTTCCGTGTTTGCTCTATACCAAACAGCTGAATAAATGAGCCCAAGCGTGGGCCTTCTGTTTGTCCAAGCAGTATCTGGTACAAGTCCTTAAAATAGTCCCTAAGATTTTCATAACCAGCATTCATTCCAATCTCGTAAATCTTATTCTGCAGCTCTTCTGCAGTAGCTTGGGAGTCAATTTTGACCAGCATATCATCTATTTCCTGCAAGATCTTACGATGAACATCACTAGGCGTTAGGTAAGATTTATTGATCTTGATGAAGTCATTATAATATCTTACAGCATAGGTGGTTAGATGATCCAAATATGGAGCTTTTTCTGGAGTTGCTTCTTTCGCATATTTACTGATAAAGCCCCAAAGCACATTTTTATCATCTGGATTACAAGCTGAAGCAAGGTTTAACAGAAGGCTAAAGCTCAGACCAAATGTCTCAAGCTTTGGCACATTTCCAGCATGGATATGGTAAGCAGGATTAGCTAGCTTTTTACCCAAATCTGGCTCCTCATGATATTTCCTATTGAATGTCAGATACTCATCCACATTCTTAGGGATAACATCAAAATACAAACGCTTCGCCTTTGAGGGCGATTGGTACATGAATAAAGACATGCTCTCTAGTGGCGCATAGGTAAGCCAATCGTCAATAGTAAGACTATTGCCTTTGGATTTAGAAATCTTCTCCCCAGATTCATTGAGGAATAGCTCATAGAAAAACTGGTTTGGAGGCGTTCCACCTAGAATCCTGCAAATGCTCGAATAGATCTCCGCATTTGGCATATGGTCTTTTCCATACATCTCGTAATCTACCTCAAGCGCTGCCCATCTCATGCCAAAATCCGGCTTCCATTGAAGCTTACAATGACCACCTGTGACAGGAACCTCTACAAGCTTGCCCTCATCATCCTTATATATAACAGTTCCATTGCCCCGATCTACTGTTGGGACCTGCAAGACTTTACCTGTTTTAGGACATATCGGCATGAATGGAGAATATGTGGCCCTTCGCTCTTCCCTAAATGTTGGAAGCATAAGATCCATAATCTCATCATATTTCTCTAAAGCTTTGAGCAGCATCTTATCAAACATGCCAGACTTGTAGCTGTCAGTTGCACTGAAAAATTCATACTCAAAGCCGAAACTATCCAAAAACGATCTAAGCTTTGCATTCATATAATGCCCAAAACTTTCTGCCTCACCGAATGGATCGGGAATTGCTGTAAGTGGCATATCCATATGAGCTGCTATCATCTCTTGATTAGGCAGATTGCTGGGAACTTTCCGTAGACCATCCATATCATCAGAGAAACAAAATAGCCTAGTTGGGATATCGGATATCTTCTTAAAAGCCTCGCGCACCATGGTTGTCCTGGCAACTTCCCCGAATGTACCAATATGCGGCATGCCGGATGGGCCATAGCCTGTTTCGAACAATACATAGCCCTTTTCAGGCACCTTGCCCTTTACCCTCTCTAAAATCTTTGTAGCTTCCAAAAATGGCCAAGCATTTGATTCCAATGCCGCTTTCATTATATCTGACATGTTGTTTCCTCTTCTTATTTCGGATATATTATATAGCATAAATACCTCCTAACCAATACTTTAAAATTATTGCTTTATCGCCACAAATGGCAAAATCCGCTTATCTATGTATGTTATACCATGTCAATAATCTCATTAAGGGGTTACAGTGAAAAAAATTCGATGTCATTCTCGCGAAGGCCGGAATCCAGTACTAAAACCACCGTCATCCCGGAATTTTTCAAAGAAAAATATCCGGGAACCATAACATAAAGCATTTGAGGTGATCCTCAACTGTGGTGGTTATAGGCCCCGGATAATTGCTACGCAATTTCCGGGGTGACGATTAGCTGGATCCAGGCTGGAGTTTACCCTCGCGAAGGCGGGGGCCGGTATGACACCATTGAGAGTACAAACAACATGAACATCCTAACAAAACTAACCTCAAGCCATAATAGGCTTTTATTCTTAGGCCTTGCTGCAATATCAACAGGGGCTTTGTGCTACGCATTTTTCGTGCAATATATATTGGGTTTTGAGCCATGCTTCCTGTGTTTATATGAGAGAATCCCATATTTTGCGCTCATATTGCTTGGCATTGGGGGGATGGTGGTAAAAAATAACAAATATATATTGGCCTTAGTTATCTTAGCGCTGCTTGCTGCCGTATCTCTGGCGGGCTATCATACGGGCATTGAAAGAGGACTCTTTATGGGTACAGAAAGATGCACGTCCAATGTAGATTTTCCTGAAGACGCAACGGCAGACGAAATCCGTGAGCTGCTTTATGATAAGCCTATCGCCGACTGCTCAAGACCTGCCTATAAGATATTCGGCATCTCTATGACTGAGTGGAATTTGCTGCTGAATTTGGGATTGCTGGGAGTTGTTTTGCTGGTGGCGAGGAGAAGAGTTTAAGTGTTCACCGTCATATATGGGGAATGGGTGCTACCATTCAATTTTAGTATCTACACAGCCTTCTATAGGCTCCTTACTAGCCCTTAAGATAGACTCTCTCATACCTGGAATGGATAAAAGATAGGCAGTTTCCTCCCACTCACTATCTTCTTCGGACAACATATTGTTTAATTTATCAATTGACATTTCATACCTCAAATTATTAAACAAATAATGCAATTTTACGTACATTATTGCAAGAAATAATTTTATACCAAGTCCCGGATGGAACAGTCGCGTAGCGAAATTAAATACTAGGAACAAGTGGCGACGCCTATTCTAATAGGTGAGCCACGCAGTGACAACGTAGGATTAATTTGCGACTTGGTATTACTCAACAGGAAACAAATCATAAGCCTTAACCATATCATTTTTTGATAGCTCAATATGGCCTGCAAGCTTGAAGGATTCAGCCCTTTCCTTATATATCGTTGAAGCTAGCTGATGGTAGTTTTTATGAGCTTTCTCAGTCATTTCTATTGCGGCTAAAATAGATTCCTGTGATTTATCCAAATCCCCAAGAAAGAGCGAAATCATAGAATTAGCCAAGAGCAGCCTGTGGGATTTGTAATCCAGCTCAATTGGCGCGCTAGCCTCATAAACCGATTTGATTGCTATATCCAGCGCTTCTATTGATTCAAGCTTCTTAAAATCACCTATAGCAAAGCTCAGGAATTCAGATTCATATTGTCGGTTTTTTCCATAGTGAAGTAATTTTGCTACATCACTTTTTACATCCCTGAAAGCCATTATATCAAGGAAATTTAGAGCCTGCTGGTTTAGGTGATCCTGAAATATTGCCTTTTCCAGATAGATTGAGACTGAGTTTTTATCCCCAATTACGTGGTGAATATAGGTAGAGATTACATATAACAATGATTGTTCGAAGTGAAAATATGAGTGAAATTTATTAATAATTTTGATAGCCTCATTGATATGCTGGAGATTTTCTTCACTCGCGCGCGCAAGCAGAAGCCAGTGGTTGAGGCTGTTTTTAGGCTCAAGAATTATTTTCTCAGGGATGTTTAATATGTTATATAAATTTTGTTCGATTTTTGACAAAAGCACCTCCAAGTTGATTCTATCCTAGATTAGTTAAATTACGGTTAATGCTGATTTTTATAGTAGTTTCAGCCATGTTATGCTAAAATGAAGCTGTAGATAATTTCTCATATTACAAAAATGCCCAGGCCATACTTTCATAATAAAGCTCGCCATGTTGATGAAATACTCAGGGTAAATCATGCCGGTGAATATGGCGCTATAAGAATATATCAGGGCCAAATAGCAGCCTCCAAAACCATCGATAAACCTCTGCTCGAGGAAATGCTTTCCCATGAGCAAAAACATCTAGAATATTTCAATCAGGAAATCGCAAAGAACCAGTCCCGCCCTACTCTACTGCTTCCACTATGGCATGTTGGTGGTTATATGCTTGGCTATTTGTCAGCCATATGCGGCATAAAAACAGCCATGCTCTGTACAGAAGCTGTGGAGGAAGTAATAGATGAACATTATAGCAGCCAGCTGCCTCTGTTACAGGATATTGGAGCTTCTGATTTAGCTAAAAAAGTCGAAGAACATAGGCTGGATGAATTACACCATAAAAACATAGCTATAGAGCATGGCAGCATGGAAATACCTATGTATTCCTATGTGAAGGGCTTTATCATGACAATATGCAAAGGAGCTATTTTTACGAGTAAGATTTTGTAATATTATAACAATTGTAGAGAACCTATTATGTCTCAATCAACTCTATCCAAACTCAAACCATTAAATGCTGCACAAAGAACAGAATTACACGCCAGACAGGCTGCATTTCATACGCAGGCAGAACCTCCTCAACAAAAATCAAAAATCTCACCGAAAGAACCACCATCTCTATGGAGACTCGTCACTGAACCTGAGATGAGCAATAATATTCTTAGAGAGATCAAAGAGCAAATTGGTCCTCAATATTTAATAAGCAACTTTGAATCATTTATACCTGCAGTAATTACCCAGAAAGAATGGGAGAAATCAGCAGTAAGACTAGAGACTTATACAGGTGATATCTTCGATACTCTCAAGGATATAACAGATGGTAAGATATCATTATATGAGCTTAGCTCCAATCCTGAGCTACAGGCAAAAATCAGAAAAGAGATGATGGAAGTAGAGCCTGAATTAATAGACTTGCTTCTAGATTACCCACTATCTGGGACCTCAATTTCACCACAGGATTTGCATGGCACTATTTATCAAAAAACAGAGGATATTGCTGGTATGCCAGATAGGTTAGAGCTATTAACCAGCGTCGAGAAACTTGTATCTTATCTTGCAATACAAAGATCCTGCCATAATTTTCAACGAGGCCGAGGCGCACGGGCTGGTTCGGGAAGAGGCGCGTGGCCTCGGTGACGGGCTGCTCGTTGACGAAGGTGCCATTGCTCGAGTCGAGGTCTTCGATGAGCAGGTGGTCGTAGTTGATCGTGAGCCGCGCGTGCTGCCGCGAGAGCAGCGGGGTCTCGGCATGGATGTCCGATTCTGTCGCGCGACCGATGACGTATTCCCCCGGAGGCAAGTTCACGCGCGCCAGTTCGACGC
>JAYUHP010000016.1:0-7162 GCA_043766875.1 Rickettsiaceae bacterium | reverse complement strand
ATGGTAATCATGAATATTGGCAATATGCTGAAAAATATATCTTTCATTAGCTTAACAAGTGATTAATGTGAAAACGAAAAATTATGTTAACAAAGATTGCATAATAAGTCAAAAATGTATGTTTGACTATTAGTATATCTATAAAGTATAATCCTTCGAAGCCTTTTTGGAGTTCATATGTATTTCTTAAGAATAATTACCTGCGTTATAGTTTCATTATTGCTCAGCTCATGTAGCAATGAGGAGAATGCAGCAGAAAAAGATACCATAGTTGTCGCAACTTCTGCGGATAATCCTCCATATGAATATATTCAGGAGGGAAAGGTCGTCGGGCTTGATATTGATATTATCGAGGCAATTGCAAAGCAGATGGGAAAAAAGCTTGTTATAAAGAATTTCGATTTTCCAGGGCTGCTGCCAGCTCTTGCTAGCAATAGCGTGGATGCTGTCATTGCCGCTCTTACTATGACCGAAGAAAGAAAAACCAAAATAGACTTTTCTACCGGATATACCTCCACCGGAATGGCTATAATATTTAGGAAAGGGGAAAAGATTAGTGCTGTAAAAGATCTATCAGGCAAGACTTTAGGCGTGCAGATGGGCACAACATGGGAATCTTATCTAAAAGAACTATCCCAAACTATAAGCAACCTTCATATCAGATCATTGTCTAATAACTTAGTGCTAGTTGAAGAGCTAAAGACCGGCTCCGTAGACGGTGTATTAATGGAGGAGCTACAAGTAGACAAGTTCATAGCTAACGTGCCAAATATGGAGAAATTTTCTCTCCAGGATACAAAAGGGGAATTCGCTATAGCCCTTCCTAAAGACTCGACGCTTACAAAGCCAATGGATGAGGCAATTAGAAAATTGCAAACTGATGGAATTATGCAGACTATAAAGGAACGTTGGCTCACTGGAGTCCGAAATTAGCGGTACAAAAGCAATTTTGCGGGTCTCGTCCTTGCGCACGTATGAAGAATACGCTTACGCAGACTCGCCCTTAAATTGCATTTGTACAATCTAATTTCGGACTCCAGTCAACGCTATATAATAAACAACAAAAGAGAATAATATGTCATACCAATATGTTTATGTAATGAAGGGCTTAACCAAAAATATCAATGGTAAGCAAATCCTGAAGGAAACCTGGCTCTCATTTTTACCTGGAGCAAAAATCGGTATTATCGGCCATAATGGTGCTGGTAAATCAACTTTGCTGAAAATCATGGCTGGAATTGATAGAGAGTTCGATGGCGAAGCATGGGCGATGGAAGGGCTAAAAATAGGTTATTTAGCTCAAGAACCGCAGCTAGATTCATCAAAAAATGTTTTCGACAATATCATGGACAGCTTGGCTCATAAGAAGATATTGCTTGATGAGTTCAATGAAATCAGTGCAAAATTCGCTGAGGAAATGTCAGATGATGAAATGAATGATTTGCTAGGCAAACAGTCAGATCTTCAGGAGAAAATAGATGCTGTTGACGCTTGGAGCTTAGAACGGGAGATAGAAGTAGCTATGGATGCCCTGAGATGCCCCGACAAAAATGCTGATGTTACCAAAATTTCAGGCGGCGAGAAGCGCAGGGTTGCTCTGTGTAAGCTTCTACTTGAAAAGCCAGATATGCTGCTTCTGGATGAGCCCACGAACCATCTGGATGCGGAATCCGTATCATGGCTAGAAAATTTCCTCAAGCAATATAAGGGTACAGTGGTCGTGATCACGCATGATAGATATTTCCTGGATAATGTCACAGATTGGATCTTAGAAATCGACAGGGGGCATTGTATCCCATGGAATTCTAATTACTCCGCATGGCTTGACCAAAAGCAAGAAAAGCTGGCTAAAGAAGAGAAGGAAGAATCGGGCCGCCAAAAAGAACTCGCACGCGAGCTGGAATGGATCAGACAATCTCCTAAAGCCCGTCAGGCAAAGAGCAAGTCCAGGATTACGGCCTATAATGACCTGCTCAACAAAGTGCATGACACAGGCAATGGCACAGCTCAGATTATTGTGCCAAATGGCCCAAGGCTTGGTGATGTAGTAATTCATGCAGATCATTTGTCCAAGAAATTTAATGACAAGCAACTGCTCACAGATTTTTCATTCAAAGTGCCCCCAGGAGCCATCGTCGGTATAATTGGGCCTAACGGTGCTGGTAAAACTACCCTGTTCAATATGATAACAGGCAAGGATCAGCCCGATTCAGGCGAGATCAAAATCGGACAAACCGTAAAGCTTGGCTATGTTGACCAGTCACGCGACCATTTGGATGCTAACAAAACAGTGTTCGAGGAAATTTCCGATGGGCTCGAAGAAATGCACCTTGGGGATAGGATTGTAAAAAGCCGCGCCTATTGCTCTGCATTCAATTTTAAGGGTGCTAACCAACAGAAAAAAGTTGGCACACTTTCAGGCGGTGAGCGCAATAGAGTGCATATAGCAAAGCTGCTGAAAGAGGGAGCGAATGTGCTGTTGCTGGATGAACCATCGAACGACCTTGATCTGGACACGCTGCGTGCTTTGGAGGATGCGATCCTGGATTTTGCAGGCTGCGTTTTCGTAATCTCGCATGATAGATGGTTTCTGGACAGAATCGCCACCCATATCATCGCCTTTGATGTGGAAGGAAATGCCACATGGTTTGAGGGCAACTACCAAGATTACCATGAATATATGATCAAAACCTATGGGGAAGATTTGCTAAACCAAAGATATAAACATAGGAAAATTGGGGTTTAGGGTGAAGCAGAGATGCTTTGGCGATAAGCCAGGCCAAGAATTCTATGCTGATTATCATGACAATGAATGGGGCGTAGCTGTTCATGATGATAATAAATTATTTGAAATGCTAATTTTAGAAGGTGCTCAGGCTGGACTTTCTTGGGAAACTATTTTAAAAAGACGAGAAGGGTATAGGAAGGCATTTTATAATTTCATCCCGGACAAAGTAGCCTTAATGACTGACTCAGAACTGGAAGAACTAAGAAACAATACTGGTATTATTCGTAACCGACTCAAGATATATTCTGCCAGGGAAAATGCGAAAGTATTTTTAAAATTGCAGAAGGAATTCGGATCATTTGATTCCTATCTTTGGGGATTCGTAAATGATAAGACAATAATAAATCACTGGAAGGATTTTAGAGAAGTTCCAACTAAAACCAATGAAAGTGATAAATTATCCAAGGACCTAAAAAAGCGCGGAATGAAATTTGTCGGATCCACTATAATTTATGCTTATATGCAAGCCATCGGGATGGTAGACGATCACCTGCAGAGTTGCTGGAAGAAATTATAATCCTATACTCATCATGAGTATAGTTTCTCATGGTCCAGCAGCCATTGCTTGCGCTGCAGCCCTCCACCGTATCCGCCAAGCTTCCCATCGCTGTTGATAATACGATGGCATGGGATTACAATTGCTATTTGATTCGCTCCATTGGCATTGGCAGCAGCTCTGTAGGAAGATGGCCTGCCTATTGCAGCAGCCTGATCAGCGTAGCTTCTGGTTTCGCCATATGGGATATCCAGCAGCGCTTTCCAAGCCATCTTTTGGAAGTCAGATCCAAGCATAAAAAGCGGGGTCTGGAATATTTTTAAGGTACCATCGAAATATCTTTTGAGCTCACCTGCAATTGACTCTATCTGCCTAGTTGTTCCTGGGGTAATCTCCGATTTTGTTCTCTTCTTTAGACGCTCAATCTCTCCAGGCAAAGCTAGTCTATCTGTAAACTCAAGCAGATACAATGAATCCTCATCTGCGATTGCAAACATTCGGCCCAGGGGCGTGTCAAGCTCGGAGGATTTTAGCATAATATGCTCAATTGTTATTTGTGGTATATTACCATAATTATATCTAAACTTAAAATCAGAAAGTAGCATTGGATGTAACAAAATATTTAATAAATTTGCTTGAGAGTTGCAGTTGCGACTAATTACAACAGTCATCTTCGAAACTCAAAAATACTACAAAAAATAGAAGACAATTAGATATTTAAGGAATATACTCCATAAATATCAGATATTTGAGGAATATACTCCATGCATATCAAAAGATACTTAGAGATAGAGCTGCCACCAGGCCAATCCGCTTTCCTATGGGGAGCACGCAAAACTGGCAAATCAACTTACTTAAAAGAACAGTTTCCGGGCAGTCTTTATTTAGACCTGCTGCAAGCCGATGAGTATCAAGCATATTCCAGAAATCCTGAACGTCTTAGGGAAGAAATTCAAGCTAGAGATGGTCCAGCCACTATCATAATTGACGAGGTCCAAAAAGTACCACTTCTGCTTGATGAGGTTCATCATTTGATAGAATCCAATAAATCTCTTCAATTTATCCTCTGCGGATCAAGCGCAAGACGATTGAAATCAACCGGGGCAAATTTACTAGGAGGCAGAGCTTGGAGATATATGTTTATGCCTTTATGTTACCCTGAAATGAAGGAGCTTAATTGGCATAAAATTTTTAACCATGGGCTTATACCAAGTCATTATTTGGCTCCGGGAATGATTCATAAATTTCTGTCATCTTACTTATTTGACTATATTTTACCGGAAGTACAATTCGAGGCAAACTTAAGAAAGAGAGAAAGTTTTGCAAGATTCTTGGAGGTTTTGGGTATTTCTAATGGTGAAATGATCAATTGTAATAATATTGCGAGGGACTGCGGGGTCGATGCTAAAACCGTAAGAACATATTTTGAAATATTAGAAGATATGTATTTGGGATATCATTTATACCCTTACAGGTCACGCTCTAAAAGGCAAATTATAACCGAAACGCCAAAATTTTATCTGTTTGACACAGGACTTGCCAATTACTTGAGAAGATATCAATATACGGAAATGGCAGGCATAGAAGCTGGTAAGGCCTTTGAGCATTACGTATTTCTAGAGCTTATGGCGTATAAACATCTATGCGATAAAAGAGATCAAATATTTTATTGGAGAACAAAAGATGGTCATGAGGTAGATTTCATCTTTCAGGATAATGCATTTGAAGTCAAGATCTCTTCATCCATAGAAAAAAGCCATCTCAAAGGCTTGTTAGAATTTGGTAGAGAAAATGAATTTAAGCTGCACGTAATATGTTTCGAGAAGAAAAAACGCATAATGACTGCCCAGAATAAGGAGATCCATATTTGGCCAATTCAAGAGTTTTTGGATAGGCTCTGGAGTAATGATATATGGGTATAAACAAGAAATCTTGCTTCCGACCAATTTAACGTGTATATTAAAATAGTCGCGACTAATTTAATATGAGCGTTAAAATAGTCGTCTAATTTTGGAGCTAATATCAATGCAGCGTTTATATTATCTATCATTTATCCGTGAACATTTTCAGCATAATAACCAAATGCTTTTCTTGGTAGGCCCTCGCCAGGTTGGTAAGACTACAATAGCTAAGCTTTATGCCGAGGAATATTCAGAATATGTTTACTTGAACTGGGACGCTGTAAAGGATAGGACATTGATTTTGGAAGGCCAAGATTTTATTGAAAAACTCATTCCACTCGCAGTGCTTAGACCAAGCAAACCTCTGGTTATTTTTGATGAAATTCATAAATTCAAAGACTGGAAAAACTATCTCAAAGGCTTTTACGATCTCTATAAGGATAGGTTCCATATATTAGTCACTGGTAGCGCCAGGCTTGATATCCATATTTCAGGAGGTGATAGCATGATGGGAAGATATTTTATTTGCCATATACATCCGCTCTCTGTGACTGAGATTTCTTTAAACGCATCAGAGCTAGTACCAGTTTCTCCAGAGATACATCTTCCTGTAAGGCCAAGTGATCTAAGCAATCTATATAAATTTGGAGGCTTTCCAGATCCATTCTTAAAGAGCGATGAGAAGTTTATGCAGAAATGGCAAAATCTGCGCGATAGGCAGCTGTTATATGAGGATATTCAAAACCTAGAGAATATCCATGAAATCACCCAGCTTGAAGTGCTAACTACTATGTTAAAAAATCAAGTTGGGCAGCCGTTTAACAGGTCGCATTTAAGTAAAAAAATACAAGTCAGCGTCCCTACTATCTCTCGTTGGATGAATATATTGGAGCGATTTTATTATTGCTTTAGCATAAGGCCTTGGTTTTCCAATGTTTCTCGCAGCATGGTGAAAGAGCCCAAAATATACCTATGGGATTGGTCTCTAATCCAGGATGATGGAGCAAGATTTGAGAATTTTATTGCCTCACATTTGCTGAAAAACATAAATTACTGGAATGACAGAGGTTTAGAAAAATATAAACTGCATTTTCTCAAAGACAAAGACCAGCATGAAGTAGATTTCATCGTCACAAGGAATAATGAGCCTTGGTTTTTGGTAGAAGCAAAGCTATCCAAAAGCGACAGAATTTCAGAAAACCTAAAACTATTCCAGAGCCAGACAAAAGCCACCCATGCATTTCAAGTTGTATATAATATGGACTACGTAAATGCTAACTGCTTCAACCATACAGAGCCCATTATAGTACCTGCTAGTAGCTTTTTATCTCAATTATGTTAGGAGGTTATTAGATATCCAGGGAGTATTATCATTAAATATCAAATCCAAAAGGCCTTCCTGACCAGCTGTTGGTACAACTTCCAACATTGCGGTTGGGAGTACTAAAAAACAGGTTCTCTAGAGCAGTTATCGTGCAATACTATAAATTCCCCGTCATTATGCTTAGCTTATTTACTCTCACACCTTATTAAGCTATATTATCCCCCAGTAATGGAGAAACCATGATGAATAAACGTTTTTTTAAAAACTCAGGACCGTTTGATCTTGCATTTATAGCAACTCACCTTTCTGCTGAAATGATAGGACCTAAGAACCATAAAGAGAAAGTCATGGTTCACGGAGTGGATACTTTGGAATCAGCAACCCCTGATGAGATTGCTTTCTTGAGCAATGTGAAATATGAAGATCAACTGCAGTCGACCAAAGCTGCAGCCTGTATAGTCAAGCCAGAAATTGCTCAGAAATATAGCTTCGACAATCTTTGGCTACTTGTTCATCCAAACCCATATTTTGCCTATGCTAATTTGCTGGATTTATTCTATAGCCCATTGATGGAAAATCCTAGTGAGGTGGCAAAATCAGCCCATATCAACCCTAGCGCAAAATTGGGCAAAAACGTAACTATAGGCCATTTT
>JAYUHP010000015.1:0-2716 GCA_043766875.1 Rickettsiaceae bacterium | reverse complement strand
AAAAGTTGTTGCTGAATTTATAGTAAATCTAAAAAACAACACTATTGCTAAAATATGTGACTATGGGTATATGATCAGTTAGCAATAGGAAATGGTATTAGTAGCCAATTTGGATAGGGAATTCGATACTCAAGATGGTATAGAGGTCCGTAACCTAGTGAATTTCCTATCCGAACTTGATTTAAAGCAATATATTTGATGGAAGTTGGTAGGCTACACCAGGAGTCACGTTATGCTGGATTCCTCACCTAATCAAAGCAGAAAATCATTAATATCGATAATCCTATAAAAATAACATGTGTCAATCACACTATCCGCGACCCCTCCAAAGTGGAATATGACAGGAGATATAGAAAAGCCTCGCGGTATATGAAGCTTGTCTATTTTATTTTGAATCTCTTTGATAATTTCAAATCCTACCTCATTACGACTAAATTTAAATTCGCATAAATATAGGGTATTTGTCACTGTCTGAATTAAATAATCAATCTGAACTCCCGGGTGCGCTTTGGTTTGCCGCTGAAGGAAAGGGTTATCTGCTACTATATCCTGGGGATAAATACCTATGGCTTTTAAAACTGCTGACCTGTTACCAAGTAAAAGATTTTCTACCTGAAGTCCCATTATGCTATTCCACCCTGGAATAGAGCTCAAAGGAGTTTCACGAAAAGCACTTAGGCTTATTTTGTTCATCAGTGGTTCAATAACTTTCAGATAAAAACGTAAGTAATTATCGCTAAGACGAAACAGGCTTTTTGTACTTTGCTTACCAGTGCCGATCAGCCAACTTTGGTGCTTGGTTACATACCCGCTATTAATTAGAGCGTCTAAATAAGGAGAAATAGTTCCTCCTCCTGAGTAACTTACAGCTTCTCTGATTTGTCGGTAATCCTTAGCGCCTTGTGCAAGCGTTGTAACAATTTTTTTATATAAATCCCCAGAGCGAGCAAATAAATCATGAAAAATCAAATTGAACTCATCAACCAGTAATCCATTTGGAGAAAAGCATAAAGACTTGATATTATCATCAATAGATTTATCGCTATGGATATTCTCAAGGTACCATGGAATACCACCTGTAATGGATAAAATACGAAAGACATCATATGCAGAAGGGTTGATATGAAGTTTCTGCATCATCTGGTGGCTCTCAAGCAGTGAAAGCGGGCCAAGCGTGATATGTAGAGACACGCGGCCAAAAAAAGCTGTGCTTTTAATTATGTTATCCTCAATCCATGTTGAGACAGAACCACATAAGATTAGTGTAATATTTGATTTTTGTTCAGATAATCTATCCCACCAAATTTTTAATTTTGGCAGAAAAGTTGGATCTTTAGATCCCATCCATGATATTTCATCAAACAGAATGACAGTTGGCAAGTCTCCCAAATGCTGGGAAATATGTGCAAAGCCATCAAGCCAATCTGTAAATGTAAAGGGCGGCAAATGGAATAATGAGGCAATATTATTAGCAAAGGCGCCGTACTGATTCTGAGCAGTTACCCCATCAGTTGGAGCCATGCCAGCAAATGGTAAGAAAACCTTGTCTTTAGCAAATTCGGCAACAAGGCGGCTCTTGCCGATGCGCCTGCGACCCTTAATTACAACCATAGCCGATCTTCGTAGACGTGCTACACCCTCCAAGCTAGCTAGCTCTTCTTTTCGACCAATAAAAATTTTTTGATGCTTCATATCCTTCCTATTTATAGATAAAAGATAACATAGGAAGCAAAGAAAGTCAATACTATTCTTCCTAAAAATGCGATATTGCAAATTTAGGAAGGAATAGGTCTGTTTTGGTTTTTACGTCACCAAACCTACCAAATACAACTTTGGTGACATCAAAACCTCCCGACTTCCTTGTAAAATACAACGTCAGATCCCTTGCGTTCTATTACGCATTTGCCCAATGTTGATTTGCTAGGTTCGCCGGAGAGAAGCTTGCTATATAAAAGCTCTATTGAGTCAAGCCTTGGCGGCTCTATGCCGCTGATCGTGCTGATGATATGGGAAAGTAGCATATAGGCTATTTCTTCATCTTGGGGCATGGAGGTAAGAACAGCTCTGTCTTCTAGGAATGTTACTTTGGAAGCAAGCTCCTCCTCAAACACTCTGTCAATTACCTTGGAAGCTCTGAGCAAATTATCCTTAACAGAAATTACCCTATGTTTGAACAGGTCGTTGTCAATCTCTTCTGGAAGCCTCGCAAGCCAGTTTCTGATATTAGTCCTGAGGTATTTTGTATCTGAGTTTGATCTATCCTCAAACCATTTAATTTTGTGCTGTGTGAGATATTCTACCAGATCTGTCTTCTGGAGGTCAAACAGAGGGCGAAACACCCTGACTCCATTATATATAATCTCTTTGCGATCAATCAGTCCCAAAATCCCGCTCCCGCGCGAGATCCTTATAAAAAAATTCTCCACCCTATCATCCATATGATGAGCCGTGCAAAGCATATCTACGACATTTTCCTTGCACCAAGCGGTCATCAAGCTATATCTCGCTTCTCGTGCTTGATCATGGATATTGCTAGTGATGCCTGCGCTATCCCATTCCAGTATGGTATGAGGCACCCCAAGTTCATGGCAGCATTTTGCCACGTAACGACATTCTTCTATCGCTTCTGGACGTAGGTTATGGTTTACTGTAAGAGCCGTAAGCTGCTTTTGAGATTTTGCAGCCCATTCATGTAGCATGTAAAGCATGGATATGG
>JAYUHP010000014.1:0-7240 GCA_043766875.1 Rickettsiaceae bacterium | reverse complement strand
CCTGACCGGACTTATCTTGACCAGAAAGTTCGAGCATGGCTTTCACATCATCAACTTTTGCCCCGTCAAATACAGGAGTTGCAAAATATACACCTTGTTCAATATCAGTAAAGCTATCCAGAATTTCTTCTTTTTTCATAGATTTTACTTTATCTGTAAGAGGACATTCTCCGTAAATTTTTGCTACAAAATCCTTCACTTCAGTGAGGTCCATAGCACCATCACGGCATTGATCCAGCATATTACCAAGTTTTTTGCCCAAGTTTACTGCCGCCCAACCAAGGTGAGTTTCAAGTATTTGCCCTACGTTCATCCTCGAAGGAAGACCCAAAGGATTAAGCACTATATCCATCACAGTGCCATCTTCCAAGAATGGCATATCTTCTACAGGAACAATCCTTGACACAACGCCCTTGTTACCATGCCTACCAGCCATTTTATCACCTGGCTGTAATTTATGCTTCATAGCAATAAAGACTTTGACTACCTTCAGAGCACCTTGTGGCAAATCATCACCGCTTTGGAGCTTTTCTACCTTGCTTGTAAAGCGCTTATTAAGCATATCACGAGTATTCTCGTAATGGCTCTTTACCTGCTCTATCTCATTCATTACATCAGTATTCTCGACAGTAAGCTGCCACCACTGGCCATGAGAAAGACTTGCTAGCATTTTCTTATCTATTTCGCTACCTGCTTTAACAGTTTTTGGACCTGTAATGGCCTTATTTCCTATAAGAAGCGATTCCAGTCTCAAAAATACAAAACGCTCTATAATACCAAGTTCATCATCACGATCCTTAGCTAGCTTCTCAATCTGTTGCTTTTCTATAGATAAAGCTCTTTGATCTTTTTCAATACCACGGCGAGAGAAAACCCTAACCTCAACTACTGTACCGCTTACTCCAGGAGGAACATGCAGGGAAGAATCTCTTACATCAGCAGCCTTCTCACCGAAAATTGCTCTAAGTAATTTTTCTTCAGGAGTTACAGGAGATTCACTCTTAGGAGTAACTTTACCAACCAAGATATCACCTGACTTAATTTCCGCTCCAACATGGACTATACCAACCTCATCAAGGTGGCGTAGATATTCCTCGCTGATATTTGGAATATCACGAGTAATCTCTTCAGGGCCCAATCTTGTATCACGAGCAACTACTTCAAACTCTTCAATATGAATGGAGGTAAATATATCTTCTTTTACAATTTTCTCTGAGATTAATATTGAATCCTCAAAGTTATAACCATTCCATGGAATAAATGCTATAAGCACGTTGCGTCCAAGAGCTATCTCGCCCTTATCAATACTTGAACCATCGGCGATAACATCACCGCTTCTTACCTTATCACCAACTCTTACAAGCGGCTTCTGATTAATACATGTATTATGGTTAGAACGCTGGAACTTAAGCAAGTTATATATATCAACACCTGGCGAACCATCTGTTTTGATCTCAGCCGTACGCACCACGATTCTTGTAGAATCTACCTGATCTATGACACCATCGTGCAGAGCAACAACAGCAGCCCCAGAGTCCGACGCTACAACACCTTCAATACCAGTACCTACCAAAGGAGCGGAAGCTCTAATAAGAGGAACGGCCTGGCGTTGCATGTTTGATCCCATAAGAGCTCTGTTAGCATCATCATTCTCCAAAAATGGAATGAGAGAAGCAGCAACAGACACAACCTGCATAGGTGTAACATCAATAAAATCAACCTCAGAAGGAGGTACCATCGCGAAGTCACTGTCGAAACGGCAATTCACTAAATCCTCTGTCAAGCCGCCCGCTTTACTTGTTGGGGCATTTGCCTGAGCAATCTTATATTTACCTTCTTCTATAGCATGCAGATATACTACTTCATCCGTAACTTTGCCATCAACTACTCTGCGGTAAGGGCTTTCGATAAAGCCGTGCCTATTTATTCTCGCATAGGTCGCAAGAGAGTTAATCAGACCAATATTCTGGCCTTCTGGAGTTTCAATAGGGCATATTCTACCATAGTGAGTAGGATGCACGTCCCTTACTTCAAAGCCAGCTCTATCCCTATTTAGACCACCAGGGCCCAAAGCGGAAAGCCTACGTTTGTGAGTAATTTCTGATAGTGGGTTTGTTTGATCCATAAACTGGGAAAGCTGAGATGTGCCGAAGAATTCCTTCACCACAGAAACCAAAAGCTTTGAATTCACCAAATCATGCGGCATCACAGTATCAATATCAACAGCACTCATTCTTTCAAGAACAGCTTTCTCTAGCCTAACTAGACCTAGTCTAAATTGGTTTTCGATAAGCTCACCTACTGATCTAACCCTTCTATTACTTAGGTTATCAATATCATCTATAGAGCCTTTACCATCACGAATTTCTACCAAAACTCTTACTACATGCTTTATGTCATCCACTGTTAAAACTGTGAATTCTTCTTTGATTTCCAGACCCAATCTTGCATTCATTTTAATGCGCCCGACCTCGGAAAGATCGTATCTGTCCTTATCAAAAAACAGATTATGGAATAATGCAGAACCAGCCTCAGCAGTGGCAGGCTCACCTGGCCTTAGCACTCTGAATATATCATTTAGGGAAGATTCTTGATCCTGGTTTTTATCAGCAAACAATGTATGGCGTATATAAGCACCCATGCCATGTGCTATTGAAATCAATTTCAAAGATTTCAACTTAAGCTCAGAGATAACATTCAGAATCTCTGGTGTAATTTCTTCGCCATTCGGCACCAAAATTTCACCTGTTGATTCATTAATCAATTCCTGGCCTAAATATCTGCCCACCAACTGCTCAGAGTTAATCACTATGCTTTGTAAACCATCAGCAGCCAATTTTTTAGCCAGTCTTGCTGTTAGTTTTTCTCCGGCTGCAATTACTACTTCGCCAGTTTTGGCATCTACTAAATCTACTTCTAACCTTTGGGATACTACTTTCTCTGGAACAAAATCTGTTACCCAATCCTTCTTATTCTTCTCGTAATTTACAGTATTATAATAGAATCCTAGAATTTCTGCGGCACTCATCCCAACAGCGCGAAGAAGCGTCGTTATAGGCAGTTTACGCTTTCTATCAATACGGAAATATAATATATCCTTAGCATCAAATTCAAGATCTAGCCAAGAACCTCTGTAAGGTATTACCCTCGCAGAATATAGGAATTTCCCTGAAGAATGGACCTTACCATGATCATGGTCAAAGAATACTCCTGGAGAACGATGCATCTGAGATACAACAACACGCTCCGTGCCATTAATAATAAAAGTACCATGCTTTGTCATGAAAGGGATATCCCCCATGTACACTTCTTGCTCTTTTATTCCCTTAATTTCTTTGCTGCCTGTATCCTCATCAATATCCATAACGATAAGTCTTAGGGTAACTTTCAAAGGAGCAGAAAAACTAAGCCCTCTTTGTACGCACTCCTCAACGTCATATTTAGGTTGGTCAAAGTTATACTTCACAAACTCTAAAATAGCACCGCTGGAGGTATCATTAATAGGAAATACAGCATTCAGAACTGATTGAAGCCCTTTATCTTCACGCTTGTCATGTGGGATACCCACCTGTAGAAAATGCTTTTCGTAGGAGTTTTTTTGTACTTCAATCAAATTAGGCATTGAAGCGACTAAATTAATACGCCCAAAGTTTTTTCTTGTGCGTGCAGAAATGGAGAAAGTCTTCGTCATAGAATTTCTTAAGCCCCTATTATCTTGTGATATGGAATACAACAAACGCAGCAAGTTTGCTGCATACGAAAAGAACAATACAGATGAAATCGGTAGAATGTTTTTTCATCAATAGTTTATAAATAAGTTACGGTGCATCATTCCCGAAAAACCAGGTTATGCGGGAATGACAACAAATACAAAACTACTTAAGTTCTACTGAAGCACCAGCTGCTTCTAGCTTAGCTTTTGCAGCTTCAGCATCCGCTTTGGAAGCGCCAGCTTTAACTGTTTGTGGAGCACCATCAACCAAGTCTTTAGCTTCTTTTAAGCCAAGATCATTTCTTAGTTCACGTACAGCTTTAATCACTTCGATTTTTTTATCTCCAGCTGCTTTCAGAATAACATCAAAATCTGTTTTTTCTTCAACAGCAGCCGCAGCTGCAGCTGGCGCAGCCATTGCTACAGGAGCAGCAGCGGAAACACCCCACTTTTCTTCCAACAATTTTGAAAGCTCTGCAGCTTCCATAACTGTCAATGAAGAAAGTTGATCAACGATTTTTACTAAATCTGCCATAATATTACCTCGATATATAGTTATAATTAATTACTTTGTTCCTTTGTTGCATGAGCACTTATTACTCTCGCAACTCCACTAGCAGGTGCTTGTAGAACACATGCAAGTTTTGTTGCAGGAGCTTGCAGAAGACCAATAATCTTGCCTCTAAGTTCATCGAGAGAAGGAAGCTTGGATAGCGCCCTAACCCCATCAACAGAGAGAATGGTATTATTAACAATACCTCCAACTACCTTTAGATTGTCATTGCTTTTTGCAAATTCAACAACGCCCTTAGCCGCAGCTACCGCGTCAGCCGAATAGGCTATAGCAATCGGACCTTTGACAATCCCTTCAGCAAATTCAATATTTGCACCTTTTGCAGCAATTCTAAATAGGGTATTTTTTACTACCTTGAATCCTGCATTATTTGCACGCAATGTCCTACGTAGCTCACTAATCTGAGCCACAGTTAAACCATGATAATGCGTGAATATCATGGTATTAGAATCGCGACACACGCCCTCTAATTCTGTAACAAAATTTTTCTTTTCCGCGCGTAACACTTTTTATCTCCTTACACTTAATATATTTATCAATCATCTAACCACACTCAATTCAGTTGGACTTGACTGCTATGGCAGCTGGAGCGACACCTATAATTAATAGGTGAGCCGACGAGCAACAACGCAGCAAGTTCAAATCAATTGAGTGTAGATGTATCAATACGCACTGAAGGCCCCATAGTAGATGCAAGATACACCGACTTCAGGTAAACACCTTTTGCGCCCGCAGGCTTTGCCTTAACGACGGCAGAAACCAACGCATCCACATTCTTGATCAAATCATCATTACTGAAAGATAGCTTACCTACCCCTGCATGAATGATACCAGCCTTCTCAACCCTAAACTCAACCTGACCACTTTTTGCGTTTTTTACAGCAGTTGCAACATCAGGCGTTACAGTGCCAAGCTTTGGATTAGGCATTAAGCCTTTAGGACCAAGAACACGTGCTACTTGACCTATCAAAGCCATCATATCAGGAGTCGCAATACAGACATCGAAGTCTATTTTGCCAGCTTTAATTGCTTCGATAATTTCATTAGATCCAACAAGATCGGCACCAGCAGCTTTAGCAACCGCTTCTTTGTCTTCTTTGCAAATCACGGCAACTCTAACATTTTTACCGCTACCCGCAGGAAGAGCAACCACACCCCTAACTTGCTGATCTGAGTGACGAGGATCAACACCAAGTCTCATGACCACATCTAAAGTCTCATCAAATTTTGTGTACTTGATCTTCTTCACCACATCAACAGCATCAGCTATAAGATAAGCCTTGTCTTCAACTTTGCTTCTCGCAGCTCTGATATGTTTTCCACCAAATTGTCTTTCTGTAGTCATTTTTATTCCCCTATTACTTCAAGGCCCATAGAAGCGGCTGAACCAGCAATAATTCTAGCTGCAGCATCTATGTCATTAGCATTTAAATCGGCCATTTTAATTTTCGCTATCTCGCGACATTGCTCCATGGTAACTTTTCCAATAGCAGGCTCTTTTCTTGTAGCAGAAGAACCTTTCTCAAGCTTTGCCGCTTTCTTCAGATAGAAAGAAGCTGGTGGAGTTTTTGTAACAAAAGTAAAACTCTTATCCTCAAAAGCAGTAATCACTACCGGCACAGGCGTACCTGGCTCCATAGATTGCGTTGAAGCATTGAAAGCCTTACAAAACTCCATTATGTTCAAACCTCTCTGACCCAAAGCAGGCCCTACAGGCGGAGAAGGATTTGCCTTCCCAGCTGGAATTGTTAGCTTAATGTAACCTAATATTTTCTTCGCCATTCTTTCTTACCTAACTTATTGTCAAAACAATTTACGCTTCTTTTTTAACTTGGTTAAAAGCTAAATCTATAGGAGTTGCGCGCCCAAAAATGGCCACAGATACTCTTAGCTTCGACTTTTCCAAATCCACTTCTTCTACTAAGCCAGAGAAGGTTTCAAATGGTCCATCTATGACCATAACTTTTTCACCAATCTCAAACATATTCACAGCACTTACGTGCTTAGCCTTAGACTCGAGCTGCTTAAATACCTCAGCCACTTCAGAGTCTGGCACAGGTCTTGGCTTTGAACCGCTACCCAAGAATCCTGTAACCTTAGGAATATTTTGTACCAATTGCCATGTGGCATCAGTCAATTCCATTTGCACTAGCATATAGCCAGGCATAATTTTCTTTTCGGTCTTCACCTGCTTGCCGCGCTTCACTTCAGGCACTTCAACAACAGGAATCACAATATCCCCGAAAGAGTCTGTAAGCCCTTTCTTGGCCGCTTGCTCTAGGATCATTTGCTTAATACGCTTTTCTGAACCAGAGAGTATATGTATTATGTACCAGCGTTGCGACACGACCCATCCTCTACAATTTTATTTCTTTACTTTCCTATCCCAAGCACAAACTGCACGAAGTGGTGAATTCCCCAGTCCAAAACTAAACAGCACAAACTAAATATAGCTACCGCAACTATCACCACACCTGTAGAAGTCATAACTTCTTTACGAGATGGCCAAGTAATCTTGTAAGCTTCTTGTTTCACTTGGTCATAAAATTTATATAACCTTGTAGTTTTCAACATATTTCACCCTTTGTTGTCGGCAGCTGCTATAAGCAGTCCCAACATTTTACCAGCCTACCTATGCCAAGGCTACGATATCCTGGCTTGCCGGGCGTAGTTCACAGAACGAAGCCTGGCAGGAGCGACAGGAATCGAACCCGCAACCTCCGGTTTTGGAGACCGGCGCTCTACCAATTGAGCTACACTCCTATCATATTTCTCTTGATAAATCAAGAGAAAAAACTACGGCGTATCTTTTTGCGACACACCGCAGTAAACCGTAAGCCGCTTTGAGCCCTATTTTATTACTTAATTATTTTAGAGACGACACCCGCGCCAACAGTTCTTCCGCCTTCACGTATAGCAAAACGGAGTCCTTCATCCATAGCAATAGGTGCAAT
>JAYUHP010000013.1:0-19028 GCA_043766875.1 Rickettsiaceae bacterium | reverse complement strand
GATTTGAGTTAAGCCCCCGAACTAGAGCATCAATTGCTTGTGGCTGGTCTCCAGCAGGTTTGTATGGGGAAATAATTTGAAACTCGGACATCCATGCTACATCATCACCTTAACATAAGCCTTCTTACGCAAATCTTGGAAAAACTTACGTGCCTTTAAATTTAGCTTCTTATTACCCAAAAAGTTAGCAACAGAATTATTATCTTCCATAGTCATCTGATCAAGATTTTTTTCGCATAGAAGAAAGATACGCATTCCGTCATCCTTAACAACCCCACTTGTTTCTCCTATTTTCATATTTTTTACAAGATTTTGCATATCTGGAGATAATGCACTAAGTTTTGTACTGATTGCAGAGAGCTCAGCAAAAGGTTGATATCTAAGAAGATTTAAATTTTTACAACCCTTTATTCTGGAGTTTAAGCTATTCATTGATTTATAAGTTCTATCCTTATCATTCTTCGCTGTAAAAACTTTTAAATTAAGTATTGCATCACGAGAATTTGTAGAAAGAATTAATGACTCAACATCATCTTGAGTAACATTTATGTTGCGTGATAATACTTCACGTATAATCTTGTTACGCACTACCTGCGCATGTAAAAGTTTTCTTAAGACATCTTCTTGAACGTTCAAATCTTTAACAGCCTTGACCAATTGACCTGGTTGCATTTTAGAGTTTGTCTCTATATTTTTAATAAACTCATTAACTTCCGAGTCAGAAGCGGCAATCTCTACCTTCTTGGCATACTGCTCCATAGCCTCATCATCAATCATGGATTGAAGCATCATATTGGCATAATGTTTATCTTGCTCTGAAGACAAAGATTTAACTCCATTAAAATATGACATCATTTTTTTTCTTTGTTGCAACTCAGACAAAGTAATAGTTTCATCTTCCACTATGGCAACTATTCTATCTGTCATCGCAATAGCCGAAGATTCAAAAACAGTGACAGCAAATCCCAAATTAAATAGTACTAGAAGCCAGCCACAAATACTGCTAACTACCAGGTGGATGTCGCAGAAACGACGTGGGATTAAACGGGGATTCTCTATTAATATAGTTCTATTCATAATGCTCACATATTCAATGTTTTTAGACCAAGAGATATACTCAAATTCTTGCTTTTTCTGATTGCTCTACTACTATCAACCGTGTAGTCATTGCTAACAGTGGTGGTTATACTAACACAATCTCCCTTATATGTCACTCTCATACTGCGAGATAATTGTCTCGGATGACTAGAAGTTATGTCAACCCTACTCCCCAAGCCGAAACTCCAGTTATCATTAAACATATATCCTCCATCCATATATAGCTGGCTAATCTTGTTAATGTTGCCTAAATGAACATTATTAAGTTTCACCCACCCACCATTAACTGTTACCACACTATCTGCATACCACACTCCTAATTCATCAAATATTGATTTGAAATGATCGGGGCTTTTACGAAAGCGATAATATAACTCAAGACGATCTGCGAAATTCACAGAAGTTCTACCAACAATATCTGATTTCTGACTAGGGCCATTAGATAGTCTTTGAAATTGCCCCAGAAATACTCCAGCCCGGCATCCTTCCATAATATTCATTAATGAGTTCACACCATATGTCACTCTCTTTCCATATTCGTGATAATCAAAGCCGCTATATCTATTGAACCTGAAAAAACTACTATCATCAAAATCATATTCTTTTGGATCAATTAAGCCAAATTTTGCTGAGTCATAGTAGTTTGGACTACGTTTACCTAAAGCCACGAGCGCTATAGGCTCAACAACAAGCATACGCTCCTTTATCAGCCCTCCCCATGGATAGCGCCATGTCAAATGTAGCTCCGGTATACTCCTTCCTGTAGTATAATTTTGCTTCTTATTATTAAGTTTCTTCTCCACTCTATACAAGTCACTCCTATTATATATCTCAAAATCAAAGATTTGACCTATATCTGTAGTGTAAGATTTGGCAAAGCTTAGCTCCCATATTGACCTAGTAACACGTCCAAAAGCAGCTGAGGCATAAGTAGAGCTATAATTATCTATTTGCAAGCTACTATCTCCCAATCTTTCAAATGGGACCATATATCTAAAATTTAACTCTGGTACAACATAAGGGTCTGTATAGCTGCTATCATTAGTACCAAGCCCCTGTAATGCAAGGTTATTTACTTGAATAAAATTTTCCCCATCTATCTTATATCCATACAGATTGGATACCAAAAATGGGTCATGCTTTTGATAATATTCCGTCAAATACCCTCTATCGGATACTTTATTGAGTTTAAACCCATAGTGATAATCACTAGTCTTGAAGCTTCCATCCCCTTCTATATGATATCGCTGTATTTTTTTGCTAGTTGTATTTGATGTAGCGACATTACTTTTTCTAGGCGTAAAGCTGCCGCCCAAATTGTAGGCGCCATCTCTTAACAAATGCCTAATTTCTACCTCATATAATGAATTTTTCTTACTCAACATCGGCGTAATAGTCATATCAAAATTACTTCGAGGTCTAAAATATATAGGAATCCCAAGCCTATTTTTCTTCAGCTCAGGTACTAATACCCCGGACTTTGAGGGCGCTCCAGGCAGGGGGTGTGAAAAATATGGGAAATAGGCTACAGGCACCCCATATACCTGGAAAAATACGTTTCTATAGACTACCTTATATTTATCCTGCAGAATCTCTGCTTTTGATGCTGATATTTGCCACATAGGCTTTTTATTGTTACAGGTTGGACATGATGTGTATGTGGCCTTATTAAGCTTGGAATGGCTATCGCTAATGCGATTTGCCAATTTAGCCGCTATAACTGAATCACTTTTTTTAAAATGTAGAACGAATGAGGATATAATCATCTGCTTTGCATGGCCCTTAAACAGCGCAGCATCACCTAATGCAACTTCTGAACCTCGGCTGAAAGCCGCTATATTGCCATAGCTCCATATTTCGTCCTTCTTAAGGTCATATAGCACCCTATCAGCATGGATTACATATTTTCCAAAAATGACACGCACATGGCCAGTAGCTTCTGCATATTCCTCATCGGGATTATAATCCACCTTATCAGCAAACAGCACTCCCTCCTTAGCATTGGCAGCTGCGCAAAGGAATAAAAGAAGGCCGATTATTATGGCATTGCATATAGCACGCATTTAGGATAACTTTAACTGTATGTTTCTCATCAGCTGTGGAGCATAAACTAAAACACAGAATAAATTAATAAAAATCTGATTTCACCCTGGTATATCATGACTATGCAAGCTAATTTTGTTCCCACCGCACCTATTGCAACCGCAAAGGAATACAGCGTTAGTGAGATTTCCAGTAAAATCAAAAATATAATAGAGCTAGAATGCGGTTACGTAAGAGTCAGGGGGGAGATTTCAGGACTAAAAATTGCCTCTTCCGGTCATGGATATTTCAATCTTAAAGACAATGACTCCATACTCGCATCCACCTGCTGGCGCCCTGTAGTTTCAAAGCTAACTTTTACTTTGGAAGAAGGCATGGAGGTAATAGCAAGCGGCAAAATCTCTACTTACAGCTCTCAGTCCAAATACCAGCTCAGCGTGGAAAAGATAGAACCAGCCGGTGTTGGCACTCTAATGCAGCTGCTCATGCAACGTAAGGCGAAATTGGAGAAAGAGGGACTCTTTGATGCCACAAGAAAAAGACCATTACCCTTTTTACCCCAGAGAATCGGAATCGTTACCTCTCTAACCGGCGCCGTGATCAAGGACATGCTTCATAGGATTAAGGACCGATGCCCGGTACATGTAATTGTATGGCCGTCGGTTGTACAGGGTGAAAATGCTGCTACGGAAATTACAGCTGGAATAAATCATTTCAACCAACTAGAAGGCACTTCAAGACCTGATGTTATAATAATTGCACGTGGCGGTGGGTCTATAGAGGATCTATGGGCATTTAATGAAGAAATAGTAGTTAGGGCAGTAGCCTCTTCAGCAATACCAGTAATTTCTGCCATAGGACATGAGACAGATTTCACTTTGACAGATTTCGCAGCCGATATTAGAGCCCCTACACCTACAGCTGCTATAGAATTTGCGCTACCAGTCTTAAGAGATCTGAAATACACAATAAACCAGCATTTCAACCGCCTACACGATATATTAGACCAAATAGTAAATCACAAAACTAGAATCATCAGCATATGTGATAACATATTATCAAATCCGATGAAATTAATAAGGCGTCATGAACAAACCTTGGATTATTTGATATTTAGGATATCAGATCCTAGCAAAATGCTTAATCTCAAAGCCATGCAGCTTGAGCATGTTACATCGTCCATGCAAAAGTCTATGTTTAATATTTTACTAAAAACATCAAGCAATCTTAACCTTCAGGCCCAACTTCTATCAAGCCTGGATTACAATAATGTTCTAAAAAGAGGCTTTGCCATAGTTAAAGCAGGCGATAAGATAGTCACATCAGCATCTATTCTAAAAGATCAGGATAATATTACAGTGCAAATGCGAGATGGCGAGGTAACTGCGTTGGTTCAATCTAACCCCTAACCATCTCCAGCCACTGAGATTCATCGAGAATTTGTAGACCGAGCTCAGTTGCTTTTTTCAGCTTGGACCCTGCATCTGATCCAACTATAACTATATCCACATTTTTCGATATTTGGCTAGCCACTTTACAGCCCAGCTTTTCAGCCATTTCCTTGGCTTCTGCTCTAGATAGTGACTCAAGGCTTCCTGTAAATATCACAGCCTTACCGGAAACTACTGAATCTATCTTCTCTATTCTGTGATCAGCTATATCCAATATTCCCATTAGCTGCTCTACAAGCTCAATATTATGCTGAAGCGCACAAAACTCCACGATCATTTCTATAGTTTTGTACCCGATGCCATGCATGTTATCTAGCTTGGTAAGCGTAGCTTCATTATTTGCTCCAATTTCTTTGAGCATCCCAAGAAAATTAGAAGCAGATATGCATTCTTCTGCAATAAGCTTAGCATTGGATTCCCCTATATGCCTTATACCAAGAGAGTAGAGAAATTTTGCCAGACCTATGTGCTTGGATCTATTTATGCTGCTTTTCATGTTCAAAACAGATTTCTCTCCCCAGCCATCCTTCGAAGCTAAGATAGATTCCGTTTGGTCATTCAAAAATGTAAAAATACCTACAGGATCCACTACGAAACCCTCTTTCAGTAAAAAAGCCACCTGTTGTTTCCCAAGACCATCTATATTCATAGCACCTCGGCTGACAAAATGTAGCAGGCGCTCATATACTTGAGCTGGGCACGAGAGGCCATTTTCGCACCTGATTACCGCTTCCTCCTCATATTCAAATACCTTGCTTCCGCAGGAAGGGCAACAGGCCGGAAAGATGAAGCTTTCCGAGGATTCAGGGCGTTTTGATAAATCAACGCCTATAACTTGTGGTATTACATCACCAGCGCGCTGCAGAAATACTATATCCCCTATCCTAATATCCTTTCTTCTGATTTCATCATAATTATGAAGGCTAGCACGGGATACCACCACACCACCGATATTCAAGGGCTCAAGCTCAGCTACAGGAGTTAGCGCTCCTGTACGCCCAACCTGCACAGTGATACTCTTAAGACTTGTAGCGCCGACAATCGCACGGAACTTATGAGCAAGCGCAAACCGAGGACTACGAGCCACAAACCCTAATCTATCCTGCAAAGCAAAGTCATTAACCTTATACACAACCCCATCTATCTCATATGGCAAATTATTGCGCATCTCGATCATCTTGCTGTGAAAAAATAGCATCTCTTCAAAAGATGAGACTAGCCTTCGTTCCTTATTTACACAAAACCCCAAATCGCTAAAATACTGTAGCAAATCATATTGGTTGCTTTGTGGCATGTGGCTAACTTCTCCAAGCCCGTATATAAAGTATTTTAACGGTCTTTGAGCTGTAATATTTGCGTCAAGCTGTCTAAGTGACCCTGAAGCTGCGTTTCGTGGATTTGCAAATATCTGCTTACCAGATTTTTCCTGTGCTTCATTGAGCTTGATCAAATCATCCTTATCGATGTAAACCTCACCTCGCACCTCAAAAATCTCGGGTACATTACCATGCACACTATGCGGTAGATTTTTTATGGTTTTGACATTCTCTATAATATTTTCACCTATAAAACCATCACCCCTTGTCGATGCCATAACTAATTTGCCATTTTCATAGCGCAGTCCTAAGGAAACACCGTCAATCTTAAGCTCACAGCATAGCTTGGGAAAACCCTCTAATCTTAAGAAATTTTTAACTCTTTCGATAAAATCCTCTACATCCTCATCTGTAAAGCCATTGGCCAAAGAAAGCATAGGTTTTGAATGAGGGACTTTAACAAACCCATCCGATACTGCATAGCCAACAGTTTGGGTAGGAGAAATATCTGATTTTAATTCTGGAAATTTTTCTTCAATTTTTTCACATAACTTTAAAAGCTGATCATATTCTGAATCAGTTACTAGTGAGATATTATCTTGGTAATATGATTTATTATAAAGCTGAATTTGTGCACGTAAACTGGCAAGCAGCGCTCTTGCCTCTGAAATATCTTTAGGAATATGATCTATATCCATCTAAAAGCTCCAGAAAAATGGCTCCCCGGGCCGGATTCGAACCAGCGACCAAACGGTTAACAGCCGTTTGCTCTACCACTGAGCTACCGAGGAACAAAGGAGTAAAAACGAACGGTTAGATATATAGCAAATATATGAGCTTCGGTCTAGCACTTTATTCAGAGCACCAGTAATTTATTGTTGCCCCTCTAGCGAGCCAGGAGCTGGTAAATCGTAGTGCGGCGGCACTTCCAGAGGTTTTTGACGCTCCACAGCGTACTCATTAGGTCCAGTCGTTGCAAGACCTATCTTCTGCTTCATCTTATTGCTGCAACCAGAAAATACGAGCAGCGAAGTTATAATTAAAATATATGTTCTCATTGTTGTCCAATCTCTTTTTTAGCTATTTCTTCATCCAACCTTCTAATTCTCTCAGCCTCAGCTGAAATTGCATCATACTCTGGCTTTTTACTTATGGCAATAGCTTTTGATTCCTTATAGTACTGATAAAGCACCATAACGACCCCCAAGAAAATAAATATATCTGCGATATTGAACACTGGAAAATAAAATTCTCTGATATGAAATGCCAGAAAATCAAATACAGCTCCGCTCATCAATCTATCGCATAAATTTCCAACTGCCCCACCAATAATAAGAGAATACCCTAGATAGATTCTATAGCTATTAGCACGTAACAACAATCTCCAGAGGTATAAGATAATTATCGTGTTGATAACCAAAAATATATTATTGCTATGCTGGTAATATTCTGCAAACATACCAAAGCTAATTCCGTGATTCCAACTATAAGACAAATCAAAAAAGCTTGTGACTTCAATCGTATAATGGGGCTTGTAGATCAAAAAACTCTTCATCCACCATTTGCTTAACTGGTCTACAGCTACTAATTTCAACACAGCAATCACACTGAAAAACAGCATGAGAGCCAATTTTTTTAACTGATGGTGTACAACTAACATGAGGCTCTCTCAAATAATGACTTATTTTGATGATAAACTATCTTTTGACTTTTGAAAATAAATTGTGTAAGAATTGCGTGGTAAATTATAATTACGTAGCCCCTGTGGTGAAATTGGTAGACGCGGCAGACTCAAAATCTGCAGCCCTTAGGGGCGTGCTGGTTCAAGTCCGGCCAGGGGCACCATTTCTTAACTCATTTGAGTCTATATCCTCCTTCCGAATCTCTTTGAGCCGAATATGGCACAATGACCGTAGGTACACCTCTCAGAGGAGATGTAATGCGTTATATATGGCAGCATACTAATTGGCTCAATTTTATATACGATCTAAGTGGCATTCAAGACATATTATATAATTATATACGTGATATAAGCTCTCTTCAGGACCTATTGGAAATGAAAAAGTACATTATGAAGCGCCGCCAAGCGAAACTATTCCTTATGAAATGCAAAGATTTATAAAATGGTTTAATAATAGTAATGCCACTCTCTCAGGCCCAGTTCGGGCAGCAATTGCTCATTTATATTTTGAGGTTATACATCCTTTTGAAGATGGTAATGGTAGGATAGGTCGTGTTATCGTAGAAAAAGCTTTATCACAAGATCTCAAGATACCAGCACTTATAAGTATTTCATCTGAAATTATGAAAAATAAAAAGCAATATTACAATGAGCTTTCTCGCGCCGGTGGCGAGAGTCTTGATATAACAGGTTGGGTTCAATATTTTACTTTATTAATATATAATGCTCACATTTCAACTAAAAGCAAAATTGAATTTGCACTAAAAAAAGCGAAATTTTGGTGTAGATTTGATTTAATTTTAAATGAGCGTCAAAAGAAAGTCATAACACGAATTTTTGCAGCGGGTGATCACAGCTTTGAGGGTGGCATTTCAGCAAAAAAATACGTACAAATTACAGGATGTTCAAAGGCAACAGCTACTCGAGATTTAACAGATTTATTAACCAAAAATGCAACAAAATCACTGTCATTCGGTGGTAGAAGCACAAGTTACGAGATAGGATTATGACGTATCTAAATAGAAACAAGCAGTATAAATACGCGAGTTGTGTTGTGTATTCTGCTCGCGGAAAAACGTCAAGCACGCTGCTTAGATTTATTCCTTTTACAAATCGGTTTTCAAAGTGTATAAATATAGCATATTAATATTAAGTGCATAAGTCATATGAAGCTCTTTAATCTACTGCTTCTTGCAGTATTAACTATAGCCCTAACTGGCTGTAAAACCAAAAAAACTGATGATGAAACCATCATTCCGGCCCGTCTGCTGTATAACAACGGCAAAGAGCTCTTGGAGCAAGGTAAGTACAAAAAAGCTGCTGAAGAATTTGAGAAAGTGTATTTCCAACA
The DNA here is from genome assembly GCA_043766875.1 of Rickettsiaceae bacterium. Taxonomy (GTDB): domain Bacteria; phylum Pseudomonadota; class Alphaproteobacteria; order Rickettsiales; family Rickettsiaceae; genus JAYUHP01. The sequence goes on along the minus strand of JAYUHP010000013.1, from coordinate 10,088 downwards.
TCCTGGATCTAGCATCACACCACAAGCTGAGCTAATGGAAGCCTATGCGCTATACTTAGAGGGGAAATACGAAGATTGCGCTGATGTATTGGATAATTTTACGAAAATCCATCCTATGAATATAGATATAGCCTATGCTTACTACTTAAAAGGCATGGCAGAATATATGCAAATTTCACGCGAGGAACTGGATCAATCAGTCACAGAGAGAGCTAGAAATATATTTAATGAGCTAACTACCCGTTTCCCAAACACTAAATACGCTTTGGATGCTGCTCTGAAAATGGATCTAATATATGACCATCTAGCTGGCAGTGAAATGGATGTTGGACGCTATTATCTAGTAACTAACAATCCTATTTCTGCCATTACAAGATTTCAGAAAGTGATAGATGATTATGGGACAACGTCCCATGTACCAGAAGCATTGTATAGAATGGTAGAATCCTACCTGATGTTAGGTCTGAATGAGGAAGCCAAAAAATATGCTTCAGTATTAGGATATAATTATAACAACAGTAAGTGGTATAAAAGAGCCTATAATCTTATTGAAAAACATTCTAAAAAGAGAAGAGTAAGGGTATAGGCCCTTACTCCGGTATTAAGTAATGTTACTTACCTTATCCATAAAGAATTTTATTCTTATTAACTCCCTAAATTTAGAACTAAGAAGTGGGCTTTATGTGGTCACAGGAGAGACCGGCTCCGGGAAGTCAGTTTTGCTTGATTCTCTACTATTCGTGTTAGGAGAAAAGTTCGATGTTGAAGTCGTCAAATCTGGTGAAGAATATACAACAGTCAATGCCATATTTTCTAATACTGATATATTAAAATCTATCCTTGAAGAATCTGGGATAGCATCTGAGGAAACTATTGCCATCAAGCGTCAACAATATCCAGGCGGCAAGAAAAGATTCTTTATCAATGACGAACCTGTAACGCAAAAATTAGTCAGTACAATAGCAACTGAGCTTGTAGAAATACATGGCCAGCATTCTTACAGCCAGCTGCTCAACCCTTCTGAACATTTAAAAATCCTTGATAAATTTGCTGACTTAGAGCAAGAACGCTATGAATTAGCAAGTAAATTTCAAGAATGGCAGAAGCTCCAATCCTCTCTGGAGTCTGTAACTAATGAAAAAGAGTCTTTGCTGAGAGAAATAGATTATTTAAGCTTCGTGGTCACAGAGTTAAAAGAAAAATCCCCAAAGCTTGGTGAAGAAGCTAAGCTCACAGATTCCAGGCTTGAGCTCCAAACATTTGCAAAAAATCAATCTTTGGTTAAAGAATTAACCGATTTATTTGGTAGCGCGAATCTATATTCTGTAATATCCAATATGCAAAGAATTATGGCTCGCCAGACAAAGGATGATAGTTTTTCTGATATATTAAGCAATCTTGAACAGGTTGAAATTTACTTGAGAGAAGTCGAATCATCCATATCTAGCCTCAATAAATACCATAATCTGGGAGATTTAGACAAAATTGAAACCAGGCTTTTTGAAATAAGGGACCTAGCACGAAAATATAAGATGCTTCCTGATGAGCTACAGGGCCATCTAGAAAAATCAGAGGACGAACTCTCAAAATTACAAACCAGAATTCAAAGCTCTGAAGAGCTAAAGTCTCAGGTTAGGGAAGCAGAGGAAGAATATATCCTACTTGCTCAAAACCTTTCTCTCAAGCGCAAAGAAGGTGCTAGTAAACTTGAAAAACGCATTCAGACCGAGCTTGAGCCACTGCGTATGAAGGGCTGCATCTGGAAGGTAGAATTTGCTGAAAAAGACATCTCTCAAGCAAAAAGTCATGGCATAGATGATGTGAGATTTATAGCATCAACAAATCCAGGCGTACCAGCAGCGCCAATTGATAAAATCGCCTCTGGAGGGGAATTGGCCCGTATGATGCTAGCCGTCAAGGTTGCATTATTCGACAAATTCCTCAAACCCACCATTATCTTTGACGAAGTGGATACCGGAATAGGCGGTAGTGTGGCAGATGCGGTGGGAACAAGATTGCAATATTTGAGCAAGATAGCCCAAACTATCGTCATCACTCACCAACCTCAAGTAGCAGCAAAGGCGGATTATAATATTCTCGTTACTAAAACTACAGATGGGGCAAGTACATATAGCACCGCCAGGATCCTTAGTGAGTCTGAAAAAATCAATGAAGTAGCAAGAATGTTAGCAGGCCGGGATATTACGGTAGAAGCTGTGGCGGCTGCTCAAGAGCTGATTAAAGCTTGAGGAATACATAAATGAAAATAGAGCTTGGATTAGTAATAGAAGATAAATCTTGGAAAGTTAATAAATTTTCCAAAAAGCAAGAAATATTGACCGTGGTTAAAAAAACTTTACAGTTATTTCCAGCTCTCAAAAAAACTACCGTTGAACTCGCTGTACTTCTTACCGATAATGAGAAAATGCGCCAATTAAATAGTGAATTTCGTGGTAAAAATAAACCCACTAATGTACTTTCTTTCCCTGATAAGGTAATTAATAAGAAGCATCTACTTGAATTCTTGCCAAATAAGGAATATATCTATGTCGGTGACATAGCATTAGGCTACGAGATAATGGAGTCTGAAGCTACAGAACTGAAAGTAAGTATGTATGAGCATTTTGCCCATTTGTTGGTGCATGGCATCTTGCATTTGTTAAGTTATGACCATCAGAGCGAGAAAGATGCTCAAGAGATGATCGCTTTGGAAGTGAAAATACTAAAAGAACTTGGTATTGAATCTCCTTATTTATGAAATAAAGATATAAAATTTATGCCCAAACATAAGGTATCCGACTCTAAGAACAGTTCCTGTGGTAAGATCAAAAATTTTCTCTGCGGTTTTGGCCTCTTTACACAAAAGAAAGAGCCCTTTTTTGAGGTTTTGAAGCAGCTCAAAACTAGTGGACAAAAAATGTCGTCTGAGGAAAAAAATATTCTAACGAACTTCCTTAAGTTCGGTCACAAAAGAGTATGCGACGTTATGGTCCCCAGATCTGATATCGCTGCAGTAAATATTAAGGCAAGCCTTGATGAAATGTGTACCTCTGTAATTAAAGAGGGTCATACACGTACCATTATATACAATGACACCCTGGACAATGTAGAAGGCTTTATACATATTAAAGATTTATTTGACGTAGTAGCTAATGACAAAGAGGTGTCTCTCAGGAAATTGGTACGCAAACCTATCCTTACCACTTCCTCAAGCAAATTAATAGACTTGCTTGTGGAAATGAGGCGCAAAAGAACTCATATGGCCATAGTAGTTGACGAATATGGTGGCACAGAGGGCATTGTTACTATTGAAGATATTGTCGAAGAGATAGTAGGCGAAATAGAGGATGAGCATGATGACAAAAATAATGCTAACCACGACTACACAATAGTTTCAGATAGGGCAATAATAACCAACGCTAGAGTCGAAATAAGCGAATTGGAAGAAGTCATTGGCATACTACTTAGAAACAAAGACGAAGATGTCGATACAATAGGCGGATTGGTCATGACAAGAGTAGGGCATATGCCAAGTATAGGGGATATAATTAAAATTTCACAAAATGTTGACGCAGAAGTGCTAGATGCAAATTCTAGGGTTATAAAGAGACTCAAAATTACTTATGAAAAGCCCGAAGAATGAGTATAGATTGACATCAAATATGGAATTGCATATGATGGGGCGGCTTCTTTTGGAGAAAGTATGGATACAAACCAACTATATCTTTTAAAGGATAGACGTTTCCTTCCTTTATTTATCACACAATTCTGTGGGTGCTTTAACGATAGCCTTATAAAAAACGCGTTAGTAATACTGCTTGCATATAAGCTTGCTAGCCAAATGAGCCTCTCTACTCCTCAGCTTATATTGCTCGCCAATGCTGTCTTCGTCACTCCGTTTCTTCTTTTCTCTGGGCTCGCAGGTCAGCTTGCTGACAAATATGAACGCTCCACGCTCGTAAAAATCATAAAAGCTGCAGAAATATGTATTGCATTGCTCGCGATGTATGCCTTTCATAACGAAAATGTCATCATAATGTATATATGCATATCTCTTATGGGAATTCATTCCACGTTCTTCGGCCCATTGAAATATAGTATCATCCCTGATCATCTGAATAAGGATGAACTATTAGGCGCTAATGGATTCGTAGAAGCTGGTACATTTGTAGGAATCTTGGTTGGAACACTATTAGGAGGATTTTATATCTCTGGAGCATCGTTCGTAATTTTTGTCCTGATGCTTTTTGCAGTTAGTGGCTTCATATCAAGCCTATTTATACCTAGATCCAATAATGCTAATCCTGAATTACAAATCAATTGCAATATACTTCAAGAATCCATAACTATCCTGAAATACTCCTATTCCAAAAAACATGTGTTTTTATCAATCCTTGGCATTTCTTGGTTCTGGTTTATAGGCACTGCTTTCATAGCTGAAATTCCAATGCTGACCAAATACATCTTTAAAGCCGATGAAAATGTGGCCAACCTTTTTCTGGCGATATTTTCCATTGGCGTAGGTGTTGGCTCATTTTTCTGTAATAAGATTTTCGAAAATGAAATTACTACCAAATATCTATTTATTTCTGCAATAGGCCTTAGCATATTTGAATTTGATCTATACTTCGCAAGTCAAGCAAACACAGTTTATTACGAACACGAAGTTCTAATGACATTACAGGGATTTTTATCAAATATACGTCACTGGCGCATATTAGCTGATTTGTTCTTCATATCAGCAATCAGCGGCCTGTATGTCGTACCATTATTCACTGTTATGCAATATTTCAGTTCCGCCAACTACCGTTCCAGGGTAATTGCAGCCAATAATATAATGAATACCATATTCATGATAGCCTCCACAGTACTTCTCTCGGTGCTTTTTAAGCTTGGTTTTTCGGTTCCAGAAGTAATCCTGTGTATCAGTATCATTAACACAGGCGTTGCTGTGTATATCTACTATTTAGTTCCAGAAGCAAAAATCATTCCCGAACCTATCGCACGTAGGCTTTTAAAATTCTTTTTTGACAAGATGTATAGAGTAGAAGTAAGGGGTATGGAAAATTTTCATGCAGCCGGCAAAAGAGCTGTAATTGTTGCAAATCATATTTCTTACATAGACCCTCCACTGCTTGCTGTTTATTTGCCTGAACGTATTACTTTTGCAATTAACACTGCTATATCAGAACTAAGATGGGTGAAGCTGGTACTAAAGATTGGCAAAGCCTATCCTGTAGACCCATCCAATCCTATGGCTGCAAAAAGCCTCATTAATGAAATAAAGAAAAATAAAAAAATAGTAATCTTTCCAGAAGGGCGAATTAGTACCACCGGCAGCCTAATGAAGATATATGAAGGCCCAGGTATGATTGCCGATAAAGCTGATGCAACTATCTTGCCAATAAGAATAGACGGCCCACAACATACTCATTTTTCTAAACTAAGGAACCTGGCAAGCACTAGATTTTTTCCCAAAGTTATTATTACCATACTGCCACCAGTAAAACTCGATGCACCTCACGAAGCTACTAATCGTCAAAGACGTAAATACCTCAGTGCTAAGCTTTATGACATAATGTGCGACATGATGTTTGAAAGCTCAGACTACAAAAAAACGGTCTTCCAGTCCCTTATAGATGCCGGAAAGGTACATGGATATGGCACAAAAATAATACAGGATTTGGATGGAAATATTACAAGCTACAGACAAATGCTTGTTAAGTCCTTTGTGCTGGGGAATGTTATATCTAGATCCACTTTACCTGGCGAACATGTAGGACTAATGCTTCCAAATGCAGTAGGAGGATGTATTACATTCTTTGCCATGCAAGCATTTGGCCGCGTACCAGCAATGATCAATTTTACCTCCGGGGTAAACAACATAATATCTTCCTGTGAGACATCCAAGGTACGCACTATCTATACATCTAGAAAATTTGTTGAAAAAGCTGAGCTACAAGAACTTGTAACAAGTCTAGAAAATAAATTCAAAGTTATTTACCTAGAAGATTTACGATCTAAAATTGATATTATGACGAAACTCAAGGGCTTTGCTGCGGGATTTATACCAAATCTATATTATAAGAATATATGCGAAAATATGGATTATGCAAAACCAGTGGTTATATTGTTCACCTCAGGCACTGAAGGAACACCTAAAGCTGTAGTGCTCTCACATGAAAACATACAGGCTAATAGGTGCCAAGTTACATCCCGACTGGATTTTGGAGCTCATGATTTTGCCTTTAACGCACTACCTATATTTCACTGCTTTGGCATGACAGGAATGCTGATAATGCTTATGCAGGGCATCAGAACTTTCTTCTACCCTTCACCTCTGCATTACCGTATTATCCCAGAGCTTATCTATGATCTTGGTGCAACGATTTTATTTGGTACCGATACCTTCTTAAACGGTTATGCAAAATACGCTCACCCATATGATTTCTACGCATTACGTTATGTTATCGCCGGCGCAGAAAAACTCAAAAGCGAAACACGCAAAACATGGTTTGATAAGTATGGCGTACGTATTTTGGAAGGATATGGAGCAACGGAAACAGCTCCTGTAGTATCTGCTAACACTTTTATGCATGATAAACCTGGAACAGTAGGTAGGCCTATGCCTAAGGTAGAGTGTTTTTTGAAGCAAGTTGAAGGTATTTCAGAGGGTGGCCTGCTATGCGTAAAAGGCCCCAACATCATGATGGGCTATATTAAAGCTGACAATCCAGGAGTGATAGTACCACCAAAAGAGCAAGGTCTTGGAGATGGATGGTATAATACTGGAGACATAGTTACCATAGATGAGGATGGTTTCATCAAAATTTTAGGTAGAGCAAAACGATTCGCTAAGATAGCTGGTGAAATGGTATCTCTAGCTGTCATTGAGGAGATAGCAATGGCCGTGGATAAAGAATCTATGCATGCAGCAATGCATGTTGCTGATGAGAGAAAAGGGGAACAGATATTACTATTTACCACAAGTAAAGGAGTGGACCGAGAATCAATACTTAAGGCCATAAAATCCGCTGGTATTTCCGAACTGCACTTGCCTAAGCATTTTGTGTATTTATCAGAAATCCCGGTACTTGCCACAGGAAAAACAAATTACCGAGCTCTGCTTACTATGTCAGAGCAGTATATGACAGAGCAATGACACTGCCATCCATAGCACAGCATGCTAAACTCCATAACATCAGTCCCAATAAACGGCTGGGACAGAATTTTTTGTTTGATATGAGCCTTTGCGAAAAAATAGTACGCTGCTCTGGCGACATATCAGGCAAGACAGTGTTGGAGGTGGGTCCAGGTCCAGGAGGACTTACCAGAGCTATTTTAAGCTGCAGCCCATCTCGCCTAGTTGTTATAGAGAAAGATGATAGATGCAGCTCTCTGCTGGAAGACATCAAAACCCATTATCCACAGCTTGAGTTAATTCACGCGGATGCTCTAAAAATACAGCTATCACAAATCTCAAAAGATAGGTTACTTATCATTTCCAATTTGCCATACAACATAGGCACTGAACTACTGTTCAGATGGCTAGAAGAAGTAGAACATGTAACATCAATGACCCTCATGCTGCAGAAAGAAGTTGTAGATAGAATTTGCGCAGTCCACAGCACTAAAGCATATGGGAGATTATCCGTAATGTGCCAACTTATTGCGGATACAAAAAAAATGTTTGATGTCTCACCACAGGCATTTTATCCACCTCCTAAAGTTACTTCTAGCATAGTCCATCTGACACCTAAAACATTGAAGGTACCAAAAAAAATAGTTGATATGGTCAGGCATATTACGCAACTAGCCTTTTCTGGAAGGAGAAAAATGATTAAATCTCCTCTACAAAAACTTCATCCAGATATAGATACCATTCTTAAAACAGCATCAATCGATCCTACTGCACGAGCTGAAAATCTGACTGTAGAAGATTATGTCAAACTGGCCTTAGCTCTAATACCCTAACATGACCCTGCAAATCATTATGCTTGGAGCATATCTCATACATGGCATCGGTAAATATTTTGCTCACCTCAGCTTCGCGATTCGCCCCGATCTCAACATAAATTCTACCATTTGCGGTCAAAAACTCCCTGGCACGCGCAGCAATTGCTTCATAAGGCCAAAGGCCATTTTTAGGCCCGAATAGCGCAGTTATAGGTTCATATAACAGAGTTTCTTGAGCCATTAGGTGCTTTTCATCTACTGAAATATATGGCGGATTTGAAATGATAATATCATACTTACCTTGAACATTTTCAAACCAATTGCTTTCTGCCAATCGGCATCTATCCCCTACCTCATGAGCTAACATATTAGATCTTGCAACATTCAGCTCATTTTCAGAAATATCTATACCAACACCCCTAAGGCCTTCCATCTGCATTAATAATGTAATCAACAAGCAACCACTTCCAACTCCTAAATCTAAGATACTCAAATTATCCCAATTATCAGCCCATCTACTCAGTACCACATCTATTAGAACTTCAGAATCACTTCTCGGGATCAAAACATTATCATTAACGGCAAAATCCCGTCCATAAAATTCCTTATATCCCGTAATATAAGCCATAGGCTCACTTTCAGATCTACGCTTCACTAATATATTAAATTTTTCTGCGTCAGAAATAGTTAATTCATCAGAGCCATGGCCCACAAGATATCCTTGTGAAAGCTCTGTAACATGAGAAAGCAACATCCTTGCTTCCAACGCATTGCCTAATTTTTCGACTGCTCCCGAAAGAGCTTCTCTAACTAACATCATAATCCACTCCAATAAAATATAATCCATAAGGAGGTGCCGTGACACCGGCAGCCTTCCTATCACAGGCCAACAATATATTTTTTATTTCCTCTGGCTTTATTTTGCCTTCTCCTACCTCCTTCAATGTACCCACAATATTACGCACCATATGATGCAGAAATGACCTTGACGATACATGGAAAATTATAAACTCTCCTTCTTCCACGATATCCACCCTATCCAGCGTCTTAACTGGTGACTTTGCCTGACACTCAGTAGCTCTAAACGATGAAAAATCATGCCTGCCCACCAAGCAACCTGCGGCTGATTGCATTATAGCAATATTTAACTTGCGATGCAAGTGCCAAACTCTATTTTTTTCTAATGCAGGTGGAGCGGAGCGATTTAAAATGATATATTTATAGTGCCTTTTCCTGGCAGAAAACCTGGCGTGGAAGGTATTATCGACCTCCTCACAATTTATTATAGAAATATTATGAGGACGAATGAAGTGATTAAGACCCAAGGACAATTTATGGGTATCTATAGCACTATCTAAATCAAAATGCGCGACTTGCCCTATGGCATGCACCCCAGCATCAGTCCTTCCAGCAGCATGTATAGAAACTTTTTCCTTCGTAAGAGCAAAAATAGCATCCTCAATAGCTTCTTGGACGGACATAGCATTTTGCTGACGTTGCCATCCAACAAAATCTGTACCATCATATTCTATTATAATCTTATACCGCTGTGTCATTTAAAACGTAATTCTATTTTTTCAAAATTTTCATATGAAATTGTCATTATTTTTCCTCCCAACCATATTCTGCGTATAATACACCATTTTCTATATTCCTCAAAGCAACCCTAATATATTCGACTATATTCTCAGGTAGCTCGTCTTTGGCGAAGAAGTCTAGCTTCTCACATTTATGCGGTTCTTGGTTTATGATTTCCCCTTGCCATTTGTTTATTCTCATAAAAATATCTATATTTTCCCTATTGCTTACCCTATGCATAACGTGCAAGACCTCAAGATCTTCTGGCCGAATTTCAATCCCAATCTCTTCCATAGCTTCCCTACACATGGCATATGTTGCCTGCTCACCAGCCTCGACATGTCCTGCCATCAGCATCCATTTCCCATCCTCATATCCAGTATTTTGACGCAGGCCTAATAAAATTTTGCCTGCCTTCTCCAATATTAAATATACGCTAAGATTCACTGTTGCTTTCATAATTTACCTTTTCATATCTCTCAATAATTGTTAAATCATATTCTTTATCGGTTAATATGTTTTAAAGAAAAATCAAGCTACCTTTTCTTTAAACA
>JAYUHP010000012.1:0-2734 GCA_043766875.1 Rickettsiaceae bacterium | reverse complement strand
TTATTAAAATGTTATTATATTATTAAGTAATGGATTGATGAGATATGTCGAAATTTGGGCTCAAAAAAAGAAGCAGTGAATATCAAGGGACCTTTGGTGATCTTGGGAAACTGGGCAATAACTTATATGGAACATTAAAAGAATATTTTGACGCCAAAAAGAAGAAAAAGACACACCAAAGCGCTGAGGGCGAAGCTGAGCTAGCAAAAAAAATATCCCATGCTTTTGCTGATAGTGTCCAGAAGATTGAGCTAGAGTCAGCAGAGCTCGATACAAAACCAAATGATCAAGGCATCTTTCATGATTTTCATACCAAGCTATTAGAGCAGTATCCAGATTTTTCTGGCTCAGTAATGATGCCAAGATTCGAGATACAAAATGGGCAGATTAGGAAGGATGATGATGGTAACCCCATTCAAGCAGTAAGCAAAGGCGGAAACCCTTTATATGATTTGCTGGAATATGAAGAAGGCAAGATAGTAGGTGGATTCATAGGTCCTGAAAATCATAAGCTAGGCCATTGCACTATACCAAAAGAGATTAGGACAAAGATAGAATTAGCAAATAAAAAAGGGCCTGCATTGGCTCCAACTGCTCCAAATAGCTTAAGCGAGAGCCCAAGCCGTGCTACCGAAATCACAAGCATTGGAGCAGATTCTGTTGCTGGTGGTGACATTAGGAATCAACAAGTTCCTACAGGAAAACGTGTAAGAAGTATATCACAGGTAATAGAACAAGGCAGAGCTTCTGAACTTAGAGACTGGGATACGCAGAGTAGCGCCCACAGCAGCACTCTTGCTGATACCGATAGCATAGCACCTAGCGCTTTCTCAGCTGATAGCATGAGTGAACCACTACTTCCCGAAGACCAAAGATCCATGGCTTCCTCTCTCAGCCCCTCTAGATTATCTGACTCTAAAGATGGCAAGGTGAATGTTGATGGGATAGTATATGCTGATCTAGATATTGGCCCTGGATCAGCCCAACGTCCAAATCTCGAATCAGGGTTGCAGTATACTTCTATAGATCTACAACGAACCCAAGCTCTAGCTGCAGCACTGCAACCTACTGGTCCCACAGATGGTAGGCAAACTCGGCATGATGATGCTAAACCACAAAACATCCCGGCAGCCGCAGAGCCAGCACCTGATATTAGACCAGCGTCGAATAGGCCACTTACAACACCTGATTGGGATGGGTTTTACAAAGCATGGGACGCGTTCAATGTTCCAGAACCAACATATGTAAGCACTGCAGAAATTGCAGAAGCGAAAAAAAGGCAAAAAGCAAAAGAAGGAGCAAGTGAATATTTGGTAGCAATAAATGTACCAGCAACAGTAAGTGAATACTTCCCAGCACGAGAGGTAACGCCAGCCCCACATGTCTACGCATCCCTCCTACCACCAAAATCACCGGAATATGGCACTCCATCCAAACCAGAGTATGCAAAGGTTGGAGGTCCAGAACCAAGATATGTAATCCCTGCAGAAATTGTAAAAGCGAAAAAAAGGCAAAAAAAAGAGCTGCCAGAATATGCCAATATAAGCACTCCATCCAAACCAGAGTATGCAAAGGTTGGAGGTCCAGAGAACCATTATCAAGTTCCAAGACCGGTACCTGAGTACGAGAATGTGCAAGCTAAAGCCAAGGCAATAGTAGCAGAAGCTACAGAACACGTTCGAAATAGGAGCAATTCAAACCCTGTTAACTCAACAAATGAACTTTTTCCAGATATTGCTCCAAGAACCCAGAGAAAAAGACGTATAGGCAGTATCGACGAAAACACTCTACGACAACTAAGAGAAGTTCCCTCGGATTCAGAAATTCTACCCCCAAAAGAAAAACAGCTTCCTCACAAACCAAAGAAAGGGAGGAAAATTTCACCTCCAAAAAAAGCTCCACCCTATCGTGATGAAATAACAATAACACTTGAAAGCATTGACGCAGGAAACAAACAGAGAAAAGTTGAACATCTGGGTCTTCCACGAAATGAAACAGGAGTCGTTGAATCATTGGAATCATATATACCAAAAGATTTTACTGGCACAGTAAGGGTACCTAGATTTACTATAGACCAGGATGGGAAATATTGCGAAGCTGAGTTCCAAACAGTTAATAGAAAAGGAATACCAGAGTTTGATGCAATAGTATGTGAGAGAGGTAAAATAGTATCTGGACTGATAAATCTGGATATCGAAGGAAGCAAAAGCAGCATCCCTCAAATGTGTGGAAAAATACCAGAGGGAATATTACCGCCTGCTATACCAGCTAAATCTGATAAGTTTAAAGAGGAACTAGAAGCACTACGTTACACAACACTTAATCCAGGTGATGTAAACAATCCTCTTACCAGAGATAGATATGCTACAGGTCACAGCAGCGCCCTCTTGGCAGAAATTGCACAAGTAAAAGAGAGTTTGAAAAAACCACATCAACCTGCAAGCAGCCAACGCCGTGTTTCAGAAGCTAGAACAAGATGCAGTATTATCTAATAACAAAAAATAAATCACAATATCACATTCCATTTCCCATATATTTATTAAAATGTTATAATATTATTAAGTAAATCTTTAAGGATTTTATAAAATGAGTATAGATACTGAACCCTTAACAGTAGCTAGTAAAGTTAAAAACTTAGACTCACAGGCAACGCTGATGAAAAGGGCTTTGCTCAGAGCAAGTCCAGAGGCAAAACAGAATGAAAGACGTATGAGTGCGGAGTTTGAAGCTGGAC
>JAYUHP010000011.1:0-2752 GCA_043766875.1 Rickettsiaceae bacterium | reverse complement strand
CCTTATGCTAGCTTCCTCAATTAAGTTTTTTATCATTTTCATCAAACTAGATTTACCGCAGCCATTATTGCCAATTATGGCAATACGACTTCCTGGGTAAATTGCTGTGGAAAATTCCTCAAAACAGGTCTTATGCGGGAATGATAGGGATATATTTTCTATGAAAAATGGTTTAAACATGATGCACTCATCTATAATGTGGTTTCCACGAGTGATGTCATCCCCGCGCAGGCGGGGATCCAGGACTATGATGCAAAGCATCATAGAAGTTTATCAATTCTGGATTCCCGCTTTCGCGGGAATGACACCTGATCCTTACAGAGAGTAGTGCTTCATTGGACGACCATTAGTTATTATGGTCTGCAGATTATAGCATAGAGTTGCAATAGTTTCAATAATTATGGGTACAGATTCTATAAAGACTTTTAATATAAAATATTTTCGGCTATAAGTATTATGGTTATATTGACTTGAAGCATAGAAGTATTAGAAATGTATATTAGTTGCCCATCTTGTAAAGTAAGTTTTATGGTTGCTCCAGAGCAATTTGGACCCGATGGCCGCAGAGTTAGATGTTCCAAATGTAATCATGCTTGGCATGCAAAGCCGCTTTTCATAGGCAAAGCTCCAAGCCAAGAGACCATCATCTATACAGAACTTGATCGTATTGAGACTGGAACGCCAAATTTCAAACCAGGAGTAAATCTTCCTGCATTGCTCCCAATCAATATTCCATGGTATCTATACGTCATGCCGATGCTTTTGACAGCTGCGATAATTTTCAGCTGTATGGTAATGTTCCAGGATAAAATGTCATTTTTCGGACTGGTGGGTACCAGCGATAGTTTGAGCGTACATGATATCAATATAGGCTATGATAGGGGGGAAGGAGCAATTGTTGCCAGTTACAAAATCGTTAATTCTTCAAAAGAATTTGTGCCTGTACCACTTATTAGAATAAGGCTGCTTGACGAGAAACATAGAACGCTCAAAACTCATATAGCCCAAAATGCCTCTACAGACCTTGCACCTAATCAATATATCACGATCAGGACAAATTTTGCAGACGCTCCTCCCAATGTTGAGTTTATAGATATTACTTTGGGGAATCGTTTGGATTTCATACTTAGATAGGTTTCATATGCAAAAACAGGTGGCATACCCTTCATTTATCAAGAGATTATTCTCCACGATGATGGATTTACTGATATTTTCATTATTTCTCTCCCCTATAGTTACATTCATAAACAGAAAGATTTTTTTACACAAGTTCGGTGATATTCTAATCGAAAAAGCTATAGATCTTACTGATGACAAGGCAATCGTAGCAGCAATGCAGTCGAAGGAGTTCATTCCCTATCTAACATCATCCGTTTCTTGGGAAATAACAATCATCATGTTTAGCATTCATTTCATTTTCTTAAGCACATTTTTTATTGTTAGTTGGCATTTTTTTGGAGCAACTCCAGTAAAATACTTGATGAATATGAGAATAGTAGATAAAGAGACCATGCAAAAGCCAAAACTACGGCAATTAATATTGAGGTTCCTCGGCTATAGTCTCTTTATAATAGGCATATGGTGGATAGTATTCACAAAGCAAAAACAGGCTTTGCATGATAAACTCTCCAGTACCGTAGTGATTAAGATATGATCATATTGGGGATAGACCCAGCCTTAACACATGTAGGGTGGGGAGTGATTGAAGCTGCTGGCTCATCCATAAAATATTTATCCAGTGGCACAATAAATACCAAAGCTTCAGACACAATGCCTCATAGACTTGCATTCATCAGCATAGAAATAGAAAAAATTATTACCAACTTCAACCCAGCCATTGCTGCCATGGAAGAGGTATTTATCAATGTAAATGCGAGTTCCTCATTGAAGCTCAGCCACGCTAGAGGCGCTATTATGGCAGTCATAGGAAGGAGTAATATTCCACTTGTAGAATTTGCTCCGAATAAGATCAAGAAGACCATAGTTGGAGCTGGAAAAGCTGACAAAAATCAGGTTTTATATATGGTGAATCTCTTGATGCCTACTGCTAAAATTACGAACCTAGATGCCGCTGATGCACTAGCCGCAGCATATACATGCTTTGCTTATGGTGGAACATCTAGAAATGGCGCGCCCTAGAGGATTCGAACCTCTGACCTACAGATTAGAAATCTGTTGCTCTATCCTGCTGAGCTAAGGGCGCTTTAGAATGCGCACAAATATATCTTACTCCAGGGTTTTTGGCAAGATTTTATTCTCATGAGAATTTGAAAATCCTAAATTGTTGTTAGCTTCACCCCCTTTTTTTCTCTATATAAGTAAGCAAATATGTAGAGCTTATTATGATTATGCTTCCCATAATTATATATAAATTAGGGATCTCATCGAAAATTAATATGCTTATTAACACCGCGAAAAACATCCTCGTATATTCGAAAGGTGCTAAGAAAGAAGGGCTACAGAATTTTAGCGCTGTAAGGATACAAAATTGTGTTGTGATCCCAAAGAAACCGGTTAAAAATAGAATTCCTATATCCTGAATATCCAATGCCACCCATCCATTAATATTTACCAAAGCGGAAAGCAGCGTGATACCTAGGTTAGAATATAACATGATGGTAATTGTGGAATCCTTCCTTGACAGAATTTTGGCAGATATTATACCACAGGCCGCAAATATATTTGCGAGCAATGCCGTCACTACCCCCATGTCTAGAACAAAAGATGTAGGCCTTATTACCAATAAAACACC
>JAYUHP010000010.1:0-2754 GCA_043766875.1 Rickettsiaceae bacterium | reverse complement strand
TACGAAATTGCTCTGACGCTTATTTCCAGGCGCGCAAAAGACCATGCTTGCAATATCAAATAGGCAGATGCAGCGCTCCATGCGTAGGTAAAATTTCTAAAGCAGAATATGAGGACTCAATAAACCAAGCGCTGGCATTCTTAAGCGGCAAAGGCAATGATCTTCAGCATCTCTTGGCTATGCAGATGGAAGAGTTAAGCAACTCTATGGAATATGAAAAAGCAGCTGCTATTAGAGATAGAATCAAGAACCTGAGCTACATACAACTGAGCAATAATGTAAAGCAAAGCTTGAACGATTTAGATGTAATATCAGCATTCGAAAAATACGGCTCCTACTGTGTTTGTATATGTTTCTATAGGTCTGGCCAAAATTACGGTCATAAATTATATTTCCCTAGCAGCGCAGAAGCCGCTTCCTTATCTGAAGTCTTATCTTGCTTCATAGGATTATTTTACCAAAACACTCCTTCCCCTAAGGAAATTATCGTAAATAGTACCATAGAAGATACTGATATTCTGGAAGAAGCTTTATTCCAACTGCATGGTACAAAAGTGAAAATTACTACCCCAGTCAAAGGGGAGAAAAAGATATTAATTGATGAATCATCCATCCATGCCATGGAAGGCTTAGAGCAAAGGCTAAAGCAAGAATCTACAAATTCTCATATTTTGGAAGAAGTAGCGCGAATATTTAGCCTAGAACACTCGCCAAAGCGCATCGAGATATATGATAATAGTCATATTATGGGAAGCCACGCCGTTGGTGCAATGGTGGTTGCAACAACAGATGGGTTCGATAAAAAAGCCTATAGAACCTATAATGTGGAAAATAAGACAGGCGATGATTATGCGATGTTAAGGGAAGTAATGACCCGGAGAATGAAGAGGATTATTCTAGAAAATGCCGCACCGGATCTCATGATTATAGACGGCGGCAAAGGCCATTTATCCACCGCAAAAGCCGTGATGGAAGAGCTTGGTCTTGAATTACCGATAGTTGCTATGTCTAAAGGCATTGACCGCAATGCTGGAAATGAGATATTCCACATGCTTTCGGGACGCGAATTCACGTTGGATAAAAACGACCAGACGATGAAATATCTCCAGATTCTGCGTGATGAAGCTCATAATTTTGCAATCACCAGCCACCGCAAAAAACGCTCCAAAGCCATTTATTTCTCAAGCCTGGATGATATACCAAATATCGGTGCAGCCCGTAAAAAATCTCTACTGAATTACTTCGGTGGAATAGATGCCATAAAAGCAGCCTCTATCGACGAACTCGCTAAGGTAGAAGGAATCAGCAAGGCTTTAGCTGAAAAAATATTCGGAGCTTTTCATTGAAGGATAGAAACTAATCCAGATCACCACCAATTGAGTCTGCTGCATCTACGCCCAATATTTCAACTTCTGCAGCTGCAGCTATATTTGGCTCTTCTACAGTTGGCTCTGGCATAGCAAGTTCACCTGCTACGAACACATCGTGTAAGCTATGGACTCTTAATGCCAACCCTAATTTTGCACATTCACCATTAATAAAATCACGATCAAAAATCTCATTATAGTCATCATATTCCTCAGTAATTCTTTGTCCAATTACTTCCAATACATTCCGTTCAGCATTTTTCATATACTCTATTCGAGTTTGGTAATATTCATTAGCCTCTTGAACTTTATTTGCTAGATAAACTTTATATCCTTCAATTTCACGAACTGTAAGATCCCTATTTGCACGAAAATACTCACTAAATTGTTGCTCCATATATTGTTCGTGATCTTTCATATGAAAATCTTTCAATGCTTCAGGCATTACAGCAACCTTCTTTGTACAAAACCAAACATTTAACATCTCGCCTAACTTTTCTTGCTCTCTTTGAGTTAGATCTTCAGCAGCAGAGCCTGATACTTTGCTCCCCCAAAAATCATCAGATAAAACTCGAGCTCTTATGTGTTCTACTGCGAGTCCTTTATTATTTGCCACAAATATTCGGAAATCTATCTCTGAGTGAGAAAAATTAAGCCCTAATTTAATATTTGCTCTGTATGTAAAGTCTGAAGCTGATGATAATTCTTGAGGATTAAAATAATCAAAATTTTGCTGCTTCCTCAATATATCTACTATTTCATTCATCTGTAACCTACATTCTGAGTCAAAGCTTTGCAAAATATAAATAAATAATTGTGCTTTTTGTTCTAAAGTAGCACCGCTCATATTGATTTTCATAAACACTTCCTATTGTATTAATAATTATTAGTATATAATACGCGTGTGATAACCAATGTCAATATATTTAGCCTCCATAAACCATCAGCTTACATACCCTACCCCTTCCCCTAACATTGCTATTTCATTCACATCCATACCTGTCACTTCGGAGATAGTCTGATAACCAACTCCTGCTTCTGCTAATTTTGTAACCATAACCTTCGTCGCTTCATCCATCCCAAGCTTATGTTCAAGGAGAAAGGCATGACGCATGTCTTTCTCATGGTTTTTTATTGCCGTATATTTTGCTATTTCATCGGATGTCCAACTATTCAAATTGAGAATTTTATATGCTGTACAAATTTCATCCAATGTCCCTCTTGAAGGTTCATGTAGTTTATTTCCATGTTTAAATAAACCAACCCATTGCTCTCTAGTGGTTTTACACCCAAAATCAGTCATTTTTAAGTGAAATTTCGGCAATTGTACAAAAACTTGACTAGATTCTTGCTCACCCGGCTTAGTGCAGTAAACTACATAATCTGG
>JAYUHP010000009.1:0-2779 GCA_043766875.1 Rickettsiaceae bacterium | reverse complement strand
TCCAACCTTGGTGCTACTAAGAACTGTTAAAATCTTATTTATTATTGACATAGCTCTTTAGCCTCATCCCTTCCTTTCGTCGCCAACTTATCCGCGATTATATTACCTTCATTATCCTTATGCCCCTTTACCCAATGCCATTCTATATCGTGCTTCTGAGCCATATCATATAAATTTTGCCATAGATCAGCGTTTTTTACCAATTCTTTGTTACTTCCGACCCAATTATTTTTTATCCAGCGGTGAATCCAGTCAGTAATTCCTTTCTGAAGATATACACTATCCGTATAAATCTTAACGCTGCAGCTGGTCTTTAGAGTCTCCAAAGCCTTGATTGCTGCCATCATTTCCATGCGGTTATTGGTAGTTTCCAGCTCATTGCCATGTAGCTTCTTGCTATGTTTGCCTGAAATAAAATAAGCACCCCAACCTCCAGGGCCAGGATTCCCCGAGCAAGCACCGTCTGTGTAGATTACAACTTCTGGCTTCACGGCTTCTTGTTATTTTTCCTAAACTGATCTATGGCAATAACATTGCTGCTTCCAATAGCATCGGTATATGTTTCTTTGGACGGCTCTTCAGCTTGGGGTCTCCCTATATCGCTTATATGATCGGCGTAATAATGGAAATTCAGGCAGAATTTTGCGCCAGGGTCAGCAAAAGATGTAATTGCAGCATATGGCACGACTATGACCTCGCTGATGCCTTCGAAGCTTAAGCGCAGGCTAAAATATTTGTCATGAACTGCAAGCTCTTCAAATTGATATTGCAGAACTATTGTAATTTCTTCAGGATAACGAGCTTTAACAGCGCTCGAGAGTTCAACACCTTGGGCTTGTGTGAGGAATGAGATAAAGAAATGATGGTCATCTCTTAGTCCATCTTTAGCGATAAGGTTGAGCACATCCCTTACGGCTGTGTGCATCGCATCATCTATAATCTTTGGATAGTTTATATAGTCGCTCATTTTTTGTGTAGAACTGATTAATATCCAGACACTATCATAGAGAAAAAAAAGAAGCGAGGCTTTTCTGTTGCCCGGCAAGCCCCTAGCCGCTAGCCGTATCAATTATGCAGCAAAAGCCACATTTCTTGATCCAGCTTGGAAACGATTATTGTCGTTTGCATTTACTTTGTTTTGACCCACAACCAGGTAAACCTGATCCGGCGGAATCATCCCGAACAAAAACTATTTCTTTACTAAGCACGTCGATCCTGATTCGCCCCCGTAATATGGGTGGTGGAGGCGCCGGGTACTGCCCCCGGGTCCGCCACTTCTATTCCAAATAATCATTTATTGTTATAGCTACTTGCGTAGCAGATGTATTGTAGCTGAAAATAGCGTTGGATGCAAATGAGAAGTTGGTTTTTGTAGACAGGAGCATTAAATTCTCCCGACTAAAATATCTCTTTTTTTATAGCAACTTCACTTCTTCCTCAGAAAGATTTGTGAATTCAACTATCTCAGATATAGGTTTGTTCTTAGATAGCATTAATTTGGCTATTGATATGGCTTTATTTTCTTCACCTTGTTCTATACCTTGCTTTATACCTTGCTTTATACCTTTTTCCATACCCTCAGCAATACCTTCCTCTCTTGCTTCAGCGGCATGTTTCTTTAGTGTATTTGTTTCGATACGTAACCATTTGAGATGAGATTCATATTCTTCTCTCTCTGCTGGGTTTAGACTCATTACTTCCAGAACACCCAATGCCTTCTTCAAATCTGGATCATCAAAGCTGCCAGTTAAATTAGCAGGATTCATAAGATCATACTTAGTTAAAAAAGCACTCCAAAGATCTACCTTGCTTTTTACCCTAGCCATAACTGTTGATAATTCATTGCCAGCCTCATCCATAAATTTCTTCAGCTCAATGGTGTGAAGTTCCAAATCCTTAAAATACTCTATGTTGGATTCCTTTTCTCTGATATTAAACACATTGTGATATTTTTTAACTTCAGGAATACTAGTGAAATTCAAAATATGAATCCCTATCGCCTTATTAAGTAAGCTATAATCTCTCCCAGACTGAAGCTGTTCGGTATAAAGTTTAGCCCAGTAATACAAAGCTCTTTTGTCATAATCAGCTTCATCGCTTATCTGAATTTCAATATTGAATTTCTTGCCAGTTTCTCCTTCAGCCTTAATGTCTAAAATAGATAATTTATCATTGCGAAAATTTTGTGGATTATAAGGATTGAGGATTGTGACAGATGCTACCTGATCTTCCTGAGATACAATGGAGTTAATAAGAGCAATAAGCAGATCCTTATTCTCCTCCACCCCGAATATCTTCTTGAATGCCAAATCTACAGCAGGGTTAATATCACTCATGATTCTTTTTTATTGCTTATCTTTTACCATGCACGCATCATAGCATAAAACAAAAAATATTGCTAGATCATTAGAAAAATGTACGAGCAGGGCCGTTAAATTTAACCTTGTGCTCAGTGTATAGAGAATTACTTTATCTTCTTCGGAGCTTTTTTCTTAGGTTCTTTTCGCTCTGGTTCGTCCTCTTTCATGCCCCTCTTAAAGGCTTTTAGGCCCTTGGCTACTTCAGACATTACAGATGGAATTTTCCCAGCACCAAATAGCACAAGGACTATCAGCAATATTATTAATAAATGACCAATACTTAAACCCATGTTAACCTCCTGGATTGCTTCGCTACGCTCGCAATGACGGCGTATGACCCATTATAAACTCTATAATCTCCTCTGGGGAGCTATTAGATGTATCAATCTCTATCGCGTCTTCAGCGCGCATCAATGGAG
>JAYUHP010000008.1:0-2793 GCA_043766875.1 Rickettsiaceae bacterium | reverse complement strand
AACTAAACGATACTCTAAGGCTTTCGATATGATCTATAACTCTATATTGCTACTCTTCAATAAAGATCTATTGCTATCTATATTTACCTAACAATGCCATTATTTCACTCACCAACAATAAAGTTGCAAATAACTAAAAAGGTAAAAAATTATGAAAGTATCAAAAAAAGGCTCTACAACAACATTTAACTTTGACGAAACTACAAAAAAGGCCTTAATATCAAGTACACCTGGGCCAAAAATGCTTTATTCTGCAGAGATAAAACAAAACGGTGGGGCTGTTATAAACGTACAAGAGGTCAGCTGGGACTATGAAAGTTCAAGTCTCTATACTGCTCGTTATGTACAAGATGGTCCAGGCTACAAATTGACTGAAGTAGAGACTATAAGTTGCTCTGAATACCGCCCATCAACGTTCTATAAATCAGCGCCAAAAGATTCTTATAATACAGCTCTTAGTATAGCTGCACTACTTTTCGAGGTAATAGGACAAGAGATGGCAGATGGTAGCAGTAAGGAATACTCTTGTGATGAGGTTCAAACATTATTAGCTGGTGCGCACGAAGTATCAGATTTATTGTAATATAAATTCATACAAATAAATAACTCATTGCCATCTCGGACTCTCATACAAAGATGGCAATGATCATTACTATTTGTTAACTCCTTCCGAATAATTTCTCAACATCCTTAAGCTTGAGCTCTATGTATGTCGGCCTACCATGGTTACATTGCACAGAAAATGGTGTTGCTTCCATTTCGCGCAACAGATGATTCATTTCTGGAACCGAAAGTTTCTTTCCCGCTCTAATTGAGTGATGGCAGGCATAGGTCTCCACAACATGCTCTATTATGCTGTTCAAAGATGCATCTTCCTCAAGCTCCAGCAAATTATCTGCTATATCATGGATCAGCTGGCTGATGTTCACATCGCCTATAACTTGTGGTATCTCATTGACTATAACAGATTTTTCACCGAAAAATTCAAGGCTCAAGCCCAGCTTAGCCAAATCCCCTTGTTTAGCTGCCAATTTATCCGCACGCTTTGCATCCGGCAGCTCTATAATCTCAGGTATCAGAAGCCTTTGCCTCGGCATATCTTGCTTCGCCATATCTGTCTTGAGCTTCTCATATGTCAGCCTCTCATGAGCTGCATGCTGGTCTGTAATAATTATGCTATCTTGCGTTTGGGATATTATATAAGTCTCATGCAATTGGGCACAAGCGGCACCAAGTGGAAAATTCTTCTCCTCCACAGTTACCTCTGAAATATCATGAATTCTCATTTGCGGAGCTGGAACGAACAATGGCGGCGGCACATAGCTATTTTCTCTATAGCCTGCACCATATGGCCTATATGACTGCTGCTGAGGGCTAGCAAAATGTCCATGAAAGCTACTGCTTGGCTCTGATGTAAATGCAGCTATAGTTTTTGCGCTTATCGTATCAGAAACATTATGGCTCACTTTTCCAAGCGCATCTCTTATAGATGAAATGAGCAAGCCTCGCATTAAGTTCGAATCACGGAATCTTACTTCCGTTTTTGCTGGATGTACGTTCACATCAACGAAATATGGATTGGTATTGATGAATATTGCTGCCACTGGAAACCTATCCCTAGCCAAATAATCCTGATATGCCACTCTGAGTGCAGCAGATAGCAATTTATCCTTCACGGGGCGGTTATTGATGAATAAATACTGATCCTCTGAAGTAGCTCTGTTATAGGTTGGAAGGCTTGTAAGCCCCACTATTTCGATTTCCTCTCTTTGGGCTGATATGCTTGCTGAATTACGTACAAAATCATCCCCTAAAATCTCTATTATCCGCTGATTTAGGTCACTATTCCCGCGTAGCTTCAATAGCTGCTTATCATTATGACTCAAGGTAAATGAGCAGGAATGATTTGCCATGGCTATCTTCTTCATAATATCCACGCAGGCTGCAAGCTCAGTCTTATCACTGCGTAAAAATTTAAGCCTAGCGGGCGTTGCGAAAAATAGATCCCTTATGGTAACCTGCGTACCGCTAATCAGCGACCCCAGCTTCACGTCAGATATCGTACCACCTTCCACAGAGAGCGCATATGCGTCCCCAGCATTTTTCACGCGACTTTCTATGATCATTCTGGAAACTGACCCAATTGAAGGCAGAGCTTCTCCCCTAAAGCCGAAGCTTGATATGTTCATAATATCATCTTCATTAAGCTTGGATGTAGTGTGCCGCTGGATAGCTACCGGAAGATCTTGCTGAGAGATTCCATGGCCATTGTCTGAAACCATTATCAGGTTCTTACCAGCCTGCTCAAGCACTACATCAACCCTGTCAGCCCCTGCATCAAGCGCATTTTCTACCAGCTCCTTCACCACGGAAGATGGACGTTCTACAACCTCCCCGGCGGCTATTTTATTGATGGTGGTTTCTGAAAGGAGACGAATGATGCTCATAGGGGACTTCGAAGATGTTTATTACTCGTGGATTATAGCATTAGCGAGTGGATGAAATCAATTGCTATACTCATCATGATTGGAAATGCTAAATTTTATGCAAGTATTTTTGAGAGAACAAGGAAAATCTTTTGGTTTTTAAAGAAGTAAGCATAACATTCCCTATGTGCTTTTTTAAAAAGCAAAAATTTTTCTTGTGCGCCAAAAAGACGAAGCAGAAAAATAGCGGATTCAATCATGATTGTGATTTCTATATCATTAACCCACCTGCTTTGCTTGGCGCTTGTAATAATCAGTAAAAGAAAGTGGTACAGCCACTACATCAAATTTATTATAAATCATTATA
>JAYUHP010000007.1:0-2796 GCA_043766875.1 Rickettsiaceae bacterium | reverse complement strand
TTTATTACGATTTTTCCTGCAAAACTCAAATCAGCGCCAATGATTTGCCTGCCATAGAAGATAAGATGCGCGAGGTGATGAAACGAGCCGACCCTATTGTTCGAGAAGAATGGGACAGGGACGAGGCTGTAAAATATTTCAAATCCATTGGTGAGCATTATAAGGCTGAGATTATAGAGTCAATTCCAGCAGGTGAGGTAATTAGTCTTTACCGTCAAGGGGATTTTATAGACCTATGTAAGGGCCCACATGCCTTGACTACCGCATTTCCAAAGCATGTTAAGCTAACCAAAATTGCCGGCGCTTATTGGCGCGGTGATAGCAAGAATGAAATGCTGCAAAGGGTTTACGGTACTGCCTGGGCTACGAAAGAGCAGCTGGATAATTATCTCTTTATGATAGAAGAGGCTGAGAAGCGTGACCATAGGAAACTTGGCCGCGAGCTAGACCTGTTTCATATTCAGGAAGAAGCTAAGGGTATGATTTTTTGGCATGATAAGGGCTGGACTATATATAGGCTGATCGAGCAATATATCAGGAATAAAATCAGGAAGAATGGCTATACAGAAGTTAAAACACCAGTTCTTGTGGATAGAGCCCTTTGGGAAGCTTCTGGTCATTGGGAGAAATTCCGCCAGAATATGTTTACATCTGAAATAGAAGATGAAGTTTTGGCGCTAAAGCCTATGAACTGCCCTTGCCATGTGCAGATTTTTAACCAAGGTATAAAGAGCTATCGTGATCTTCCGCTTCGTATGGCTGAATTTGGCATGTGCCACCGCTATGAGCCTTCAGGAGCTTTGCATGGGCTTATGCGTGTGCGTGGTTTTGTCCAAGATGATGCTCATATATTCTGCACTGAAAGCCAGATTACAGAGGAAACTATTAAGTTCTGTAAGTTGCTAACAGAAGTATATAATGACTTCGGCTTTACAGATATCAAGGTAAAATTTTCCGATCGCCCTGAAGTTCGTGCTGGAAGTGATGAAATATGGGATAAGTCTGAAAAAGCTTTGAAAGATGCTATAGATGCTACAGGTTTTGAATATACAGCGAATCCGGGCGAGGGTGCTTTTTACGGGCCAAAGCTTGAGTTTGTGCTGAAGGATGCTATTGGTCGAGATTGGCAATGTGGAACTCTCCAGGTTGATCCTGTGATACCAGATAGGCTAGGAGCGGAATATGTGACTGCGACCGGATCGAAGGATAAGCCAATCATGCTGCATCGTGCTATCATCGGGTCGTTCGAGAGGTTCATCGGCATTCTAATAGAGCAATATGCTGGGAAATTTCCTCTATGGCTTGCGCCTGTGCAGGTAGCAATATTAACTATTACAAATGAAGCTGATACTTACGCAGATACAATACATAAGCGTTTTATAGAGGCAGGCCTTAGATCTGAGCTTGACATTTCTTCAGAAAAGATTAATTATAAGGTAAGGAATTTTTCGATGCAAAAGATACCACTTCTTGCAGTTGTTGGTAAAAAAGAGCAAGAAAATGACACTGTTGCAGTACGTTCTTTGGGTAGTGATGAGCAAAGAGTTATGACTGTGGATGAGTTTATTGCAATGGTGCAAAAGGAAAACAAATTTTAGGAGAAGTGAAAAATCTGTGAGTAAAAAAGATAATTTTCCCAAAGCAAATAGGGAAATTAGGGCACTGCAAGTGCGTTTAGTTGACGAAAATGGTGAAATGGTAGGGGTTGTGCCAATTGCTGAAGCTCTAAGGCGGGCTGAAGTAGCTCATTTGGATTTGGTGGAAATTTCACCTCAGGCCGAACCTCCAGTATGTAAAATGCTGGATTTTGGTAAGTTTAAATATGAGGCCAAAAAACGCCATCAAGATGCTAAAAAGAAACAGAGAATCACTGTCTTGAAAGAAGTAAAATTCCGTCCGAACATTGGTCAAAACGACTTCGATGTCAAAATGCGCAGCATTGCCAAGTTCCTGAGCGAAGGGGATAAAGTTAAAGCTTCTTTGTGGTTCAAGGGACGTGAAATGGCCCATAGCGAGCTAGGATTGCAGCTTTTTGAGCGCGTCATAGCAGCAGCTGGTGAGAGTGCCAAGATAGAGCTTGCTCCCAAAATGGAAGGGAAGCAAATGATGATGATACTGGTTCCAAAAGTCGCTGCCTTGTAATCCACATGACCATAGAAGTAAAATTATTAGATAAAAATCAGCCGATTATAATAGCTATTGACGGTGTTTCGGCTTCAGGGAAGGGAACTCTTGCGAAGCTTATGGCGAAGCGCTTTGGGTTGGTTTATTGCCAGACCAGTCTATTCTACCGCCAGCTTGCCCTCAATGCTGTGAAAGCTGGGATCAAGGATTTTCCTGAAGCGATAATAGAACTTTCCAAAGAACCTTTGGAACTGATAGAAACTCCAGAGCTCTACAGCCCAGAAGTAACCGAGGTCGCATCCATAGTTGCAGTGCTACCTGAAGTGAGATATAATCTAGAGAAGCCGCAGAGAGAATTTTTGGCTCAGCACCCTAGAGTTGTAATGGAAGGACGCGATATTGGCAGCGTGATCGCTCCTAATGCTGACCTAAAATTATTCGTGACTGCGGACGCAAAAATCCGGGCAGAGCGCCGGCATAAGCAGATGTTAGAAAATGGCGTAGATGTTCGCGTAGAAGAGGTGCTTGAAGCTTTGGAGGAGCGTGACAAACGCGATAGCAGCAGGGAAGCGGCTCCATTGATGCGCGCTGAAGACGCGATAGAGATTGATACATCTAATAGCTCCCCAGAGGAGATTATAGAGTTTATAATGGGTCATACGCCGTCATTGC
>JAYUHP010000006.1:0-7490 GCA_043766875.1 Rickettsiaceae bacterium | reverse complement strand
TCTCAGCCACTTTGCGCGGAAGCTCCCCTTTGAGCTCGGTTTCATCCACATCAGCTGGCATAACCAGGTCGGGCATTATGCCAATCCTGGAAAGCAACTCAAGTCTGTTTGGAGACGCGGAGGCTAATATTAGCGGAACTGTTGACATCATAAATTATGTTGGTTATAAATTAAGGGCGCAATTATACCAGACATAGGAGGCCGCTACAATAGTAAAACAAAAACTGACAAAACAAGATAAATCTCTTTTCTATGGAGGCATGGTTGGAAATGTTTTGGACCATTATGACATGGCCCTTTACACTTTCCTCGTACCATTCTTAGCCCCCGTATTCTTCAAGCAAGAAGACCCAATCGTACAATTAATACTCGCATATGGCCTCACTGCCGTAGCCATGATCACCAGGCCATTAGGCTCAATATTTTTTGGCAAAATGGCCATGCGAACAAGTGCGAAAAAAGTACTCATTATCACACTCATCGGCGTTGCGTCCACCACATGTATGATCGGCTTTATTCCAGGTTATGACTCAATTGGATCCTGGTCTGTAGTAATATTATTGCTCATTAGGGTAATACAAGGCTTATTCGCAGCGGGGGAACAAAGCATCGCTAGTATTTTTCTGCTAGATAAAATAGATGAGGCAAAACGCACTAAGGTAAGTAGTTACTACGTAGCTTCGAGCATGTGCGGAGCGACTATGGCCTCTGGTGCTGCAACACTCGTCAGCATGAGCAGCCAGCCCGAGTTTTACTGGCGATATGCGTTCATAAGCGGCATAGTAACAGGCTTGATAGGGCTTGTGATGCGGCTGATGATGGTGGATTCTGACAAGAAGCAGCACTCCATAGAGATACAGGTGCGGAAAATAGTAAACTTGCATAAGATCTCAATATTACGAGTTATTTTCGTCAGTAGCTTTAGCTATATGACCTATTCCATCCCCTTCGTATTTTTTAACAAGTTTATACCATTATTTAATGATATATCCCTCACAGAAATGCTGGGCTATAACAGCCTGCTTTTGACCTTGGACATATTACTATTGCCAGTATTTGGCTATATGGCTCAACGATATGACCCCAGGATTTGGATGACCTGGACAGCCGTGCTTTTGGGCCTTACGGCCATTCCTGCTTTTTATTTGTTAGAGACCGCTTCTGTATATGGAATTACTGCAATAAGGCTGTGGATTATTGTAACTGGTATTGCCTTCGTCACACCGTCAAAGGTCTGGATGTTCAACCTTATAGGTGGCAAAGAGCGTTACCTAGTTACGGGGCTTGGCTATGCAATCGGCACGGAAGTTTTGGGGCGCCAAACAACTACCATCTGCTGGATATTATGGTACCAAACCCAGAGCATAATCGCCCCCGCTTATTATATTGTGTTCTTGAGCATTGCTGCTGTGGTGGCGCTGAGGTATGGGGAGAAATGACGCCTACCAACCACCACTACCATAGGTTCCGATCTTTTTCTTTAGTGTCGGAAATTCGTTGAGAAGGCTCAGGCCGAATTTTCTGAAAATTGACAGCGGTAGAATGTTATTAGAGAAAATTCTGTTGAGATTGTCTGTCAGAAGATACATAGAGTAGTTATCGCGAGCGCGCTTTTTCTCATATTCCTTTAGTGCAATATCATCGATTTCAAGCCCGAGCTTCAGGCGCTTTTGTACTATTCCTACAAGCTCCTTTATGTCCTTGACGCCCTGATTCAACCCCTGGCCAGCTAAGGGGTGTATACTATGAGCTGCGTCACCCACGAGCACGATATTGCCTTTATAATAGCTCTTAGTAATCCTTGCTGATAATGGGAAAATCTGGACATTACTTATAATTTTCACCTTGCCCAAAAACTCTCCCATCCTTTCCTGAAGATGAATCTCAAGCTCTTTTTTCGGCATCTCAGAATAGAGCTTTGCTACTTCCAACTTCTCCGTCCAAACCACCGAAGACATCTTGGGCTCATGCATAGGAAGAGTTGCAAATGGCCCACTGGGCATAAAATGTTCAACCGCGCAGCCCTCATGATCCTTCTCATGCTCGGCAACAAGGACCATACAGCCTTGGCCATAATTTTTATCGACCCTATATTCGAACAAATCCTTCAGGGCGCTACCTCTGCCTTCGCAGACCAATAATAAATCTGATTTGATTTCATATTCTGCCAATGGAATTACTACTTTATCGCCATCTTGGTATGGTATCCCATAATCCACATCTTTAGATATCTCAATCAATGGGTGAGATTTAACAGCCTTATATAGGGCATCTTTGATAAACATATTAGGAACTATATGCCCCTTGGACTCCCCTTCTTCGCTATCCAAATGCAGCATCCTTGGGGATTTATTATCTACTATATAAATATCGCTTATGCTACCTGCCTGAGTTTCCAAAAGCTTCCATATCCCTACCTCCTCCAAGAAGCGCTTGGAGCCCATCGTAAAAGCCGTTGTGCGAACATCCTCAGGGAATTTTTCAGATGCGCTTCGCTCTAAAATAGATGTCTTAACCCCGTGGTAGGCAAATGCCAGAGCAGTCATCATGCCTGTCATGCCGGAGCCTAGTATATTGATACTACACATTTTTCCTCATAATTAAAACCCTCGTCACCCCGGGCGAAGACCCGGGGCCCATAACCCCAACCTTTGAGACAATAATCAGCTATCGTGGTTATGATTCCCGGATATTTTTCTTCGAAAAATTCCGGGATGACGATTAAGCCACTAACCTCTCCTCAATCTCGGCTCTAAAATGCCTTATCAGCCCCTGGATTGGCCAGGCAGCAGCATCACCTAAGGCGCATATTGTATGGCCCTCGACCTGATATGTAACTTCTAAAAGCTCGTCGATTTCGGATTTTTTGGCCTCACCTCTAACAAGGCGCATCATCACCCGCCACATCCAACCAGTACCTTCTCGGCATGGCGTGCATTGGCCGCATGATTCATGCATATAGAATTTGCTGAGGCGTGCAATCGCATAGACCAGATCTGTGGATTTATCCATGACGATAATGCCTCCTGTACCAAGACCAGACTGCACAGATTTTAGCGCGTCGAAATCCATTGTAACGGTATCACAAATAGACTTTGGTAACATCGGAACGGAAGAACCTCCAGGAATAATTGCTTTGAGATTATCCCATCCACCTCTCACCCCGCCAGCATATTTCTCTATCAGTTCTTTAAGAGGAATCCCCATTGCTTCTTCTACATTGCATGGCTTATTCACATGACCTGAAATGCAGAATAATTTAGTTCCTGTATTGCCTGGCTTCCCGATAGCTGCAAACCAAGGAGCTCCACGACGTAATATCGTGGGCACAACAGCAATGGATTCCACATTATTTATAGTCGTTGGACAGCCATAAAGCCCAGCACCAGCAGGAAATGGCGGCTTGAGCCTAGGTTGGCCCTTATTGCCCTCTAAGCTTTCCAGCAAAGCAGTTTCCTCACCGCAAATATAGGCCCCTGCACCTCTATGTAGGTAAATATCAAGATCATAGCCAGAACCGCAAGCATTTTTGCCTATGAGCCCTGCAGTATATGCTTCGTCTATAGCTTTTTGTACATTGGATGCTTCACTGTAAAATTCACCTCTGATGTAAATATAGCAAGCATTAGCGCCAATAGCGAAACTGGCTATCAGAGCACCCTCTACCATCTTATGAGGATCATGACGCAGGATTTCCCTGTCTTTACATGTGCCTGGTTCAGATTCATCGGCATTGATAACCAAATAGCTTGGTTTTGGATGAGTCTTCGGCATAAAAGACCATTTCATACCTGTAGAAAATCCAGCCCCTCCGCGACCGCGTAGGCCTGATGCTTTAACCTGTTCTATGATCCAATCCCTGCCCTTGGCCAAAATAGCCTTGGTACCATCCCAATCGCCGCGTTTTCTTGCAGCCATAAGCCCGAAGCTTTCTTGGCCATAGAGATTAGTGAAAATTTTGTCGCTTTCGTTTAACATTTATTCCTCATGGTGTCATTACCCCGAAGGCGGGAATCCAGCACTTCTGTCATTAACTTTGGTGTCAAATCC
This sequence comes from Rickettsiaceae bacterium, assembly GCA_043766875.1. Classification (GTDB taxonomy): domain Bacteria; phylum Pseudomonadota; class Alphaproteobacteria; order Rickettsiales; family Rickettsiaceae; genus JAYUHP01. Next base: position 3,440 of record JAYUHP010000006.1, on the reverse strand, counting down.
TCATAATAATCATCGTTGATCTGAACTACCGGAGCATTTACACAGGCGCCCAAACATTCCACTTCTGATAAGGTAAATAGCCCATCTTTAGTCGTCTCACCACATTTAATATTCAGGCTTTTTTCACAGGCCTGCTTTATGTCTTCAGCACCTCTAAGCCAGCATGGGGTCGTACCGCAGATTTGCACATGATGCTTTCCAACTGGTTTGAGATTGAACATAGTGTAAAAACTAGCAACCTCATAAACCCTCATGTACGGCATCTCCAGCATATCAGCTACATATTCGATTGTCTCAACCGATAGCCAACCGCCATTCTCTCTCTGAGCCATGTCTAAAAGCGGCAGCACAGCACTACGCTGCCTACCCTCAGGATATTTCTTTATTATCCCTTTTGCCTTTGCAAGACTTGTTTTATCGAAACTAAATTTTTTACTCATATTTTACCAAAATTAAGTCGGTGTCATACCGGCGTAGGCCGGTATCCAGCTTTATCGTCACCCCGAGCGAAGACCCGGGGCCCATAACCACAACATATGAGTATCACCTCAAATGCTAAGGTTATGGTTCCCGGATATTTTTCTTCGAAAAATTCCGGGATGACGGCATTTCTAGTCCTGGATCTCGGCTTTCTCCCGGATGACACAAACAATCACCTATCAACTTCCCCAAATACTATATCCAATGTCGAAATAACAGCCACTACGTCAGCCATTAAATGCCCTCTCGACATGAAATCCAATGCCTGCAAATGCGCAAAACCTGGGGCCTTAATGCGGCATCTATATGGCTTATTCGTACCATCTGCATATAAATAAACTCCGAACTCGCCCTTAGGCGCCTCTACAGCCGCATATACTTGGCCTTCAGGCACATGATAACCTTCTGTATATAATTTGAAATGGTTGATCATGGCTTCCATCGAATGTTTCATCTCCGCTCTTTTAGGCGGGTTGATCTTCGGATCATCCGTCTTCACGGGGCCTAGAGGCATCTTTGCTATGCATTGCTTGATTATTCGGAGCGATTGATACATCTCTTCAACTCGCACGATATAGCGGTCGTAACAATCACCATCTTTTCCTATTGGAATATCAAATTCCATCTCATCATACACATCATAGGGCTGCGATTTACGCAAATCCCACGCTATGCCAGACCCTCTGAGCATTGGGCCAGAAAAACCCCAATCCATCGCCTGCGCCTGCGTAATAACCCCGATACCCACTAGCCTTTGCTTCCATATACGGTTATCATTCAGAAGCGTTTCAACATCTCCTAAGTACTTCGGAAACTTATCCACGAATACAGAAATATCATCCAAAAGACCATCTGGCAGATCCTGAGCCACACCACCCGGACGGAAATAATTGGCATGCATGCGCGAGCCAGAAACTCGTTCATAAAATTCCATTATCTTCTCACGCTCTTCGAATAGCCAAAGCAATGGAGTCGTAGCCCCGACGTCTAAAGCCTGGGTTGTGATATTCATTATATGATTAAGGATCCTTGTCAGCTCTGAAAAAAGCACCCTGATATACTGGCCTCTTTTTGGCACCCCGCATTTCAGCAGCTTCTCAACAGTCAGCGCAAAAGCATGTTCTTGACACATTGGAGAAACGTAATCCAGCCTGTCAAAATATGGCACAGCCTGAAGATAGGTTTTATGCTCAATCAGCTTCTCAGTACCCCTATGCAAAAGCCCTATATGTGGGTCAGCTTTGATAATTACCTCACCATCCATCTCCAGAATAAGCCGCAAGACACCATGAGCCGCAGGGTGCTGCGGTCCAAAGTTGATTGTCATGTCTTTTTCTAATATACGCTTTTCCATAGTATCTACTTCGTTGCCTTCTCATCACCTGGAAGAACATAACTAGGCCCTTCCCAAGGCGACATAAAATCAAAATTTCTGTAATCCTGATCCAAATCTACTGGCTCATATACTACTTTCTGCGCACCCTCATCATATTTCACCTCTAAATAACCAGTGAGAGGAAAATCCTTGCGCAATGGGTGACCCACGAAGCCATAATCTGTAAGAATGCGCCTTAAATCTGGGCTACCGTCAAATATAACGCCGTACATGTCAAATAGTTCTCGCTCATACCAAACAGCTGCGCTGAAGACGTTATGAGCGCTTGGCACAGGAGTTTTTTCATCCACACAGAGCTTTATTATAACCCTGTTATTATATTCCAAACTGAGCAGGTTATAGACTATTTCGAAACGCTTTGGTCTTGACGGAAAATCAGCGCCGAATAGATCAGTAAGTATTGTAAGACGCAATTCTTTAGAGTCTCTCAAGAATTTAAGAAATGGTAATAATTCACTTCCCTCATTCAGCTCGATTAATAATATATCATTACTGGTTTGGCTATATTTTAAATCAGGATATTTTTTCTTTATGATCTTCTCAAGCGACATAGTTATCTCTTAAACCTCGTTGTACGCTTGATCTTTTTCTGCAGCTGCATAATCCCATACACCAGAGCTTCAGCGGTGGGAGGACAGCCTGGAACATAAACATCGACCGGCACAATTCTATCACAGCCTCTAACAACGGAATATGAGTAATGATAATAGCCACCACCATTTGCGCAGCTTCCCATAGAAATCACCCATTTAGGATCCGGCATCTGGTCATAGACACGCCTAAGCGCTGGCGCCATTTTATTGGTCAGAGTGCCAGCTACAATCATCAAATCTGATTGGCGTGGCGATGGCCGAAAAACCATCCCGAGCCTATCCAAATCATAGCGGCTTGCCGCAGCCTGCATCATCTCCACAGCGCAGCAAGCAAGCCCGAATGTCATAGGCCATAGAGAGCCAGCGCGAGCCCAACCGATAACGTCATCCAGCTGAGCTAAAACATAGCCGCGATTGGATAATTCTTCCTTGAAATATTGATCCTGCTCCTGGTTACTCATTCCCACTCTAACGCACCCTTTTTCCATTCATAAGCAAATCCTATAATCAGGACAAATAAAAATAACATCATAGACCAAAAGCCTAGAAGCCCTATCTTGCCAAGAGATACAGCCCATGGAATGAGGAACATAATTTCCAGGTCGAAAATGATAAATAATATCGCCACAAGGTAAAATCTAACATCAAATTTACTCCTAGCATCTCCAAAAGCATCAAAACCACATTCATATGATTTGAGCTTATCCCTTTGCGGAATATTGCGCGCAAGCAGCTTCGGCAGCGTGATGATGACAAGCGAAAGCGCTACAGCCACACTGAAAAATATTGCTATATGGAAATATTCACCCAACATCGATTTTTCTTATATAATTTGGGTCGATAATACCCTAATCGCAACAGCCATTCAAGGATATTTTGGGTTGAAAATTCATTAGATGGATTCAGGGGTGCAGAATTACAAGAGGATAATTCCAAAACATATGTCAGAGATTTATAAAACTTTCTAGTCC
>JAYUHP010000005.1:0-2830 GCA_043766875.1 Rickettsiaceae bacterium | reverse complement strand
TCTTGGAATCTATAATTCCAACGGCATCCTCTATAGTCAACTCAAACATATCCATTGTTTTGGGGATGGATGTGAATTTCCCAGCATGTCTTACATATGGACCGAACTTGCCAATACCTATCACAATTTCTTCGCCAGTTCCTGTGTGGGTTCCAATTTTTTTAGGCAGCGAAAGCAGAGTCAGGGCTGTCTCCAATGTCATATCTTCTGGCTTAGAGCCTGCGGGAAGGGAAATGCGTTTTGGTTTATCTGTCTTAGATTTCGCTTGCCCAAGCTGAATATATGGTCCATAAGGTCCTCTGCGCAGGGTTATTTCCTCACCAGCGCTGTCTGCACCGAGAACCACTGTAGTATTTTCCTTCACCTCAGCATTTTCTGCGTCTGATGTTTCTTGTGCTAATTGCTTGGTGAAATTACATTCAGGATAACAGCTGCAGGCAATAAATGCGCCAAACTTCCCTAGCTTCAGCCCTAATCTACCTTTAGAGCAGGAAGGGCAAACGCGCGGGTCTTTACCATCTTCACGTGCTGGGAATAAATGGTCCGAAAGCACCTCATCAAGCTGATTTATAACATCGCTGATTTTATATTGCTCTACGTCCTTGATATTATGGATAAATCCTTCCCAAAAACCACTCAATAACTTCTTCCATTCGAGCTTGCCATCGGCAACCTCATCCAGCTGATTTTCTAGATCTGCAGTGAAATTATACTCCACATATTTACGGAATGAATTCACCAAAAATGCCGTAACAATAAGACCGCGATCCTCAGGGATAAAGCGTTTTTTATCAAGCTTCACATAGTTTCTGTCCTGAAGCACGGAAATAATAGAAGCATAGGTAGAAGGTCTGCCAATCCCCAGCTCTTCTAGCTTTTTGACCAGACTCGCTTCACCATATCTTGGAGGAGGTTCCGTAAAATGTTGATTTGGTGTTATTTCTTCTGCGCGGAGGCTCTCGCCCTCGACAAGCTTAGGTAGCATCCTGGTTTCATCTGAATCATCACTATCATCAACGCCTTCTTTATAGATCCTATAAAATCCGTCAAACACAATCGTTGAGCCAGTCGCTCTAAAACCGTATTTTCCGTCACTAGAATCAATTACTGCAGCAACAGTGTCTATCACAACATTTTCCATCTGACAGGCAATGGTACGTTTCCAAATCAAATCATATAATTTGTAGAAACTTTCCTCCAAAGCGCTTTTGACCTTATCAGGAGAAAGATTTGGATCGATCGGCCTGATTGCCTCATGCGCTTCCTGTGCGTTTTTGGCTTTAGCCTTATATAGACGAGGCTGGGCTGGCAGATATTCGCCGCCCAAATTATCACTGATCCATTTCCTAGAAGCAGTTATAGCATCCTCAGAAATAGAGACACCATCTGTTCTCATATAGGTTATCAGGGCTGTTGTTTCGCCGTTAATCTCGATACCTTCGTAAAGCTTCTGGGCTATCTGCATCGTTCTTTTCGCGCCAAAGCCAAGCTTACGTGAAGCTTCTTGCTGTAGTGAAGATGTTGTAAATGGAGCGGATGGATTTCGCCTTTGCTGCTTCTTCTCAATAGCTGTAATGGAATACTGGCCTTTTTTTAGCTCAGCAACCAGCTCTTCAGCGTGTTTTTGTGATTCTATCGCAAATTTATCCAGCTTCTCATCGCCAATTCTATTCAGGCTTGCCTTGAATAGCTGCTTGCTTTCTGGCAGCATATCAGCAACGATAGACCAATATTCCCTAGTTATGAATTTCTCGATCTCATGTTCACGCTCACAAATTAGCCTTAGCGCAACTGATTGTACGCGGCCTGCTGACCGGCTTCCAGGCAATTTTTTCCACAGCACTGGCGACAGGTTAAACCCCACAAGATAATCCAGCGCGCGCCTTGCCTGCTGAGCATCCACCAAATTCTGATCAATATCACGAGCCTGGTCAATTGCAGCCAAAATGGCCTTTTTTGTAATCTCATTGAAAGCTACGCGTTTGACTATCACATCTTTCTCCAAAGCTTTTTTTGCTCTGAGTACTTCAAGCACGTGCCAAGAAATTGCTTCCCCCTCGCGATCAGGATCGGTTGCGAGGTAAACAGTCTCTGCTCCTTTGGCTTCGTCGCAAATGGCTTTTACATGTTTTGCAGATTCCTTCGGAATCTCATATTTCATGGCAAAATCTTCCTCAGGCAGTACAGAGCCGTTCTTGGAAGGCAAATCTCTTATATGCCCAAAAGAGGCTACGACCTTAAAATCGCTTCCTAAATATTTATTTATCGTCTTTGCCTTTGCCGGTGATTCTACAATTACTAATTTCATTTTTGCTCTTGAACTTTATATTACCGCGTCATCCCGGAAATTGCGTAGCAATTATCCGGGACCCATAACCTTAGGTGCTGAGTATTGTCTCAAATACTAAGGTTATAGATCCCGGATATTTTTCTTCGAAAAATTCCGGGATGACGTATTTGGGGTTACTATAGCAGATTTTTTTGGTCTATTAAGGGGTAAATGAAAAAAAGTGAAATATTTTTTAAATGAAAATGACTGGGATGAAAATAATTAATATATTTTAAGTAAATACAGAAAAAGCTTGACAAGAACCTAAGATTTTGTTACAATTCAGATTCTAAAACTTATAAAAGGCAATGAGATGCGTGTACTTGATAGACTTGGTAAAACACATGAAATCACAAGAATAAATGCTGATATTGATGGCTCTTACAGCATTTTTAATTGGGCTATTGACGCTACTGACGATCATAATGTTATCACTGAATTATTGACACTAGTTGATCTAGACAAGGTAAAAGTATATCTTTACAATTTTCCAAAGCTATT
>JAYUHP010000004.1:0-2841 GCA_043766875.1 Rickettsiaceae bacterium | reverse complement strand
GAGCTTACCAGCCAAGATATCGTCGTAATTGCTTGGGAGAACTTGTGCAAATTGATGGGTCACTTCATCCTTGGTTTAAGGATCGTGGCCCTAAATCCACCCTACTAGTATATGTTGATGATGCCACTAGTAAATTAATGCAGTTGCAGTTTGTTGCATCTGAATCAATGCATGCATATTTCTTAGCGACCAAAGGGTATATAAACAAGCATGGGAGGCCCCTAGCCTTCTATAGTGATAAATTAGGTGTATTTAGGAATAACGGCTATAAGGAAGCAAATGCCATTAAATCTACGCAGTTTGGGAGAGCTCTGCAAGAACTAGATATACAGCTTATTTGTGCAAACACTTGTCAGGCCAAAGGAAGAGTAGAAAGAGCCAATAAAACACTTCAAGATAGGCTAGTAAAGGAGCTTAGACTGAGAAATATATCTACTGTTCAAGAAGCCAATCTCTACTTAGAAGAATTTATGCAGGACTATAATAATAGGTTTGCTAAGCCCCCAATATCCAATAAAAACATGCATAGACCGCTCTCGAAGCATATGGTTCTTGATAATATATTATGCTTTAAAACAATGAGAACTGTTTCATATAACCTCACCTTCCAACATAATCGACAATTATTTCTGCTGGAGGACAGCGTACAAACGAGAGAACTCCGCAGAAAGCAAGTTTTGCTTTGTGAATATCCAGAAGGACATATCAAAATATTTTATCAAGATAAGGAACTGAAATATAGTATGTTGTATGATCGCGTAGAGCAGCGTCCACAGGGAGAGATAGTAACGGACAACAAATACCTTTCCGAAGTACTTGAATATGCTAAAAAAAGAGCTGAGGAGCTGCCGCAGATAAAGAGAAGCAGATCAGCTCCCAGAAGCACGCATCTGAAGTATTTGGGTTAGTTCAAAATGAGTTGTTTTCCTCAATATTTGACATGATTATAATAATTCTTTAGAGTGGCATACCTGTAAATAAGAGGTTCTTCCCATGAATGAGGCAATTTATCAGAGGTGATTTGCCTACTTCAGAATTTGAAAGCTGGTTATACAAGAATAGCAATTTTGAAGATGTAGCAGGAGAAGAATTTTATCTTGAGGTTATATCTACAAATTTCAAAAACAAACCAGCTCTGTATGATCTGAAGCAAAAGCTAGAAGAATACATGCGTCAAAAATTGCCTTTAAGTTGTGAATGTATGTCCGTCCCTAATATAACTCTTACAAACATGGGATCACCAAGAGAATCACAGATATTTAGTACATTAGAAGAAATTAAAGAATATGCCAAAGAACGTTGGTGGCTTCACTTATCTCAATGTAAAAATTGTAGCCAATTTTGGCTAGTAGCTCAAGAATCACGTCAATACGATATTCATTACTTCAAGCGCCTTGAAAAAGCAGATGCTGAAAATATTATTCAAAATAACACATGGCCTAAATGCTTTGAAACTTTAGAAGAGTTATTTGTTATGGGGAAGCATAGCAATGTCTTTGTAGAATTTGTTGATCCTTTGGATTCTTCACTCATTCATTCAGTTGAGGATTTAAAAAAAGCAAGGCCAGAGATATCGACCGCAGAAATAGCTTCTTTACTCAATATAGACGAGTGTGTAGCAATTGAAATTAGTAATAATATATCAAAACCGCACTTGCAAATAAACCTTGGTGGAGATTTTGGTGAGTAACAAGCTTTTTGTCATATCAATATACGACATTTCTAAATTGGAGAAAATGCGACATTTGAATTTAGCGTTGACAGGAAAATGTAAACCCAATTAATGCCCTGGATTAGATCAAGGATTAAAAATACTTGACAGATTGTTTAAATATTATATAATAAATTAATGACTTATCAAAGAATATAAAAATGCCATCATATAAAATATTGGGTAATTCTACTGAGTTAGAAAACTTTCTTGGTACGTTTGCAGGAACCCCTGCAGAAATTGATATTAATAAAACTACTGGTTTGGGCAGAATATTTAAAGATACATCGAACGGTTTTGCTACATTAGGTGCTGGTTGGGTAGATCATAGAATAACATTGGTACACATTGATAAATATTGTATCGGAAGTTATGGCTATAGCTATGGCGAAGGATACCAAAATATTGGTAGAAAATATCATCAAAAAGGAGATGTGTACTTTAATACAGTAAAAACATTTACTCATACTCCGGATGCATATGGACGCAGTGAGCAGATTAATTGTTTTGGGTACGCAATTTCAACATTGGGCACTAAGTTGAAAGATATTGCCAAAAAACCTATAGAAGAACTAATCTCAAATGTTACTGCTTCAATTGATGAAACTGTAAGAGAATATTTCGTTCCTGTGCACGATAGGCCGCAAGATGGTGACCTAGTAGTATATTATGCGCATAGTAATGTTGCAACTCATGCTGGTATTTATAGAGAAGTCCCAGATTTTTCTACAGGCGTCGTAGAATCTAAATGAGGCTGGTCACTTAACCCTTATGTTTTCCATCATAGTGTTTTTTTCACCCCAGAAATTTACGGAGATCAAGTTGCATTTTATCGTTTACCTGAAGAAAATACTGCTGAATGTTTAGGTGCTGACGCGGCCTTTATAGATCTGCATAGCTGAACTCTATTCCTGTGAAAGCGCAGTCATTGAAGCAGGATCCGAACCGTGTCCTTGGGTCTTGCTTCTTTTGTTACGACATTCATAACCGAACCTCCATGACCGTTACAGGATGAGATTTAAATTCATCCATACCAATTTTCTCCACCCAAGGTGCTCATAATACTCTGGTATGGTAGGATCAAAAGCAAAAAGATAAAGTTTGTCAAAGCCAAGCTCTTTTGTTTTCAG
>JAYUHP010000003.1:0-2843 GCA_043766875.1 Rickettsiaceae bacterium | reverse complement strand
TCGTGGTAAGAGTCCTTGCCAAATTCAGCGAAAAACTAGTTTAGCAATCTCCCAATAGCACCTTATATCTCATTATCAGCTTAGTCGTTATCAAATCCTGACCCCTCACCCATTCCAGCCTAAAAGCTTTAAGCGCAATTAGGTTAAAATCAGCCCCTCTAACTTCACTAATAGCGAGTAATGCACGCACATGATCAGCTAAAATGAGCAATTGTTCCTGGGCTTTGTCACGGCCGAATAAGCATATTTCGAATTCCAATTCACAATTGAAAACCTCATATTTAGACAAATCCTCTAGTTTAAGGAAATTCACCCAAATGAATGGATATTTCCCATCCTGCTGAATTGAGAAAAAAACCCCTACTGTATTTTGCTTAAGATATGAATCCGTTCTTAATATCTCATATATCCTCCTTTGGAATAGGGCTACTGCCCGTAATGCCATTGCTAGAGCTCAAGCCCGATTATCTGCATAATCTTGCTTTTTTCTCCAACATTGATAATTCTCTTAATCTCAAATAACCTATTACGAAACTTGATACGCATCTTCGTATTCACCGCTTCTGTAAACCTAATTTTGAACATGAAAAAAGCCTCGGTAACTATATTGCCAAAACTGAATTTCTCGAGCGAGCCACATTTATTATCATATAAGGGCTTCACTTCAGCGAAAACTGTCAGCCGTTCGTCCCATTGCTGATCTTCAAGCTCGTTATCATTGATATTTTCTAAAAATATAATACTATGCGCAAGTATAGCGGCTAAAGGAAATCTACTCATTTTATACCAACATTTTTCTATATGGTTTATAGAGGTCGAAGATGCGATCATCCGATATAGACGTGCCTCCACGAGAATCATACATCTGTGAGATGTGAACCAAAAGCGCTTGCTTGATTATTGCTGGGATGTCTTTTGGGTCCTCGTAGCCGGCCGAATATTTTGCGACAGTTTTGCCATATGACTCTAAAGAGATGCGGTCGCGCGCGTGATGATAATCATTTTCATCCAATATTTTATCTCCGCACTTAACTTCCAGAATCTTAATCAATGGCATTATGGGCAAAAGCAGGCTATTCGTATTGTGCCCCGTTACCTCTACTGTTTGCTTAACAAGAGCAGTCCTCATAAAATTCTCAGCAGCTATAATGGCAGCCTCAATCATTTCCTTTATTAAGAGATCATCATCATCGATCGATATTCTGGCATAATTTTTTATATCATCCACAGCTAATATATTTTGTTCTTCTCTATCTAATATTTTATATATGTTTTTTTCTTTCATAATTTTGTTCCTTTTTTTATTACCATCCCTACCCCTCATCGTCACCCCGGGCGTAGACCCGGGGCCCATAACCTTAGCATTTAAGATTATCCTCAGCTGTCGTGAGTATGGTTCCCCGATATTTTTCTTCGAAAAATTCCGGGATGACGTACGTTAGGCAATTTCCAGGGTGACGATCCGTTAAACCTTGAGTAGCTTTATCGCATCATAATTCACAACATCAGCACCGACGCGTTTCACGGAATAAAACTTTACAAAAGGCTTTTCCGTAAAGGGATCGCGCATTATTGATATGCCAGCTCTATCTACGATTTTATAGGCTGATTTGAAGTCTGCTAAGGCTATTCCTAGCTTCCCTCCCTCAAATTTTGGCATGTTGGAGCTACAAACTATCGGTATGCCGAAAAGAGTTTCAGCTATTGCTTCCGATATGGCTGGCTGCCATAGGAACCTACCATTATCATCCTCCAATTTCTGAATTTCCGACAGGGTAGATCGATTCATCAAGAATGTTGCATTGGAAAGATAATCCTCATCCAGCGCATTCATTAGCTTCAAGATATCGGCAACTACCAACTCCCCTTCTGTGGCTACGTCAACTCTTTGAATATCGCCATTACCATAGGATAAAATACCGTGGGGTTTATTATCCCCATCCCCATTGATAAAGCTTTCATTCTCAGCCCTGACAAAACTATCTCGCAATCGTTCGGAAAGCCATGATTCCAAATTGATAGCTGAATCATCAAGCAGCTTTTGCGTCGCCTTAGGCTGAGCATATAGCTCATGCACTGTTATATGCTTTTGAGCTATTTTCGGAGTATCAGTCTCATCTCTATCTGCAGTTTCTGCAACCCAGCCAGTCTTGAAACTCTCCTTTTCTATCAAAACATCAAGCACGTTTGTAGAAATAGTTTCAATAGAAGCTAGTTGCCTCATTGGAGATTTTGCTGCTATTCCGCCTATGATCTTGTCATAAACTGTGGGAATAAGCATAAAACCACCTGTTTCTTGAGCATCACCCGCCATTGCCTTAAACTCCATATCTATAGACCCCTGTCGCAAATAACGCGTGAAACTAGCTCTGGAGCCCTCCTGCTGTTCTGGTATTGCAGGCCTTGTAAGAGTTGCCTCAAGATTTGCCATGGAATTCTCCAATTTTGCGAACCTAGAATCCGCTTTCGCTTGAGCTGAAAAATCCTCCCATTCTTTTGTGATATTATCTATTTTCTGTGATATTTCTTGCACTTGCATAAATCCTCCTTGCTTTTTTTAATGCATATTCTGCTCTTCCTAATGATATTGAAATTAATTGATAGTCCGCTAAGCTGAAAGCCTTGGCTTCCACGATTTTAGAAATTTGGGCATCCACATTGGCTGGAAATGTAACTACGCTAATTTCCCATAGAAAAATATCCGTAATTACCCTTGTCCCATCCGTTGTAAAATGAGACTTAACTACGTTAAAGCCTATACTTAAGCCGTCTAACGCTTCTTGCTCTATAAGAAGAGCTGCCTCATTCCCTTGCTGCAGACTGCAATTTATTATCGCCTCAAC
>JAYUHP010000002.1:0-2859 GCA_043766875.1 Rickettsiaceae bacterium | reverse complement strand
TGCAAAGCTCCTTCTATATAGACCTTGGAACCTTTTTGTACATAGCTCTTAATAATGCCTACTAACCCCTCATTAAACACAGCTACTCTGTGCCATTCTGTCTTCTCTTTTCTCTCACCTGTAGCACGATCTTTCCAGCTATCACTAGTTGCCAAAGTAAAAGATGCTATCTCTTTACCATCGTTTGTAGTCCTGATTTCAGGATCTTTACCGACATTACCTATAAGCACTACTTTATTTAAACTTCCAGCCATAATCTTTCCCCCACTAAAATACTGATTTATCATAAGTTAAAAAATTACCCAAAGCCACAAGTTTTTATAAAATATCCTTAAAAATTTCCTGAGCCCATAACCTCTCTAAAAACTCTTTGACAGGCAAAATAATTATCTCACCTTCGTCTACGGTGACCTTTCGCCCAATAAAGTCCATACAAACGATATATCCAGTTTTAACTTGATGCTCTTTCATAAATGCCTTCATTCCCTTTAGCTCGGTTTTATGTACATTCTCCGAAATTTTTACCTCAATCGGAATTGGCTCCCCTCTCTTCGTATGAGCTATAAAATCCACCTCAACCCCTGTTTTGGTACGCCAATAACTAATTTTATGATCGAAAAGATTCAGCTTAGTATAAGCAAGAAGCTCTAGAAATATATAATGCTCCAATGCCCTACCAGCCTCAGCTCCTTTTGCATTCTGAAAACTCCTCTCAGTTAGTCTATTTGCAACACCAACATCGAATAAATAAAACTTTGGCGATGCAGAAATAATCTCTCTCCCTATTTTTTTACGATATGGGTCTACCAAATATCCAATCAAAGTATCCACCAAAATTTGATAATGATCCTTTACAGTAACAGAGCTAATACCTACATCCCTTGCGATATTTGTATAATTTATTATCTCGCCGTGAGAAAAAGCTACAGAATCAAAAAATCTTGTAAACATTGCTAAATTTCTTACCAAAGCCTCTTCCTTTATCTCAGATATTAAGTAATCTCCTATGTAGGACGTAATGCGGATTCTCGCATCATTTGCCAGATAATGTTGTGGTATAAGGCCATTATTAAAAATCTTAATTAGATCAAAATCGTCTTTGATCTCTGGATAAACCAGAGGATAAAAATGATACTTCAATGCCCTTCCCCCCAGCAAGTTAACACCCGCTCGTCGCATTTTTCTGGTGCTTGACCCACATAAAATGAATCCTAGCTTTTTTTCCTCAATGAGCAGATGGATTTCATCCATAATGGCCGGCACTTTCTGCACTTCATCTACAATGATCGGATCCACAAGCTTTGATGGATCCAGCTTTAATACATCTTCCCTAAACATAAACGGTTCTTTGAGATATCTAAGTTGCGACTCCTGATTCAACAAATTAAACCTTACGGAATTAGGGTATAGGGCCTGCAGATAAGTAGATTTTCCAGATTTACGAGCACCCCATAAAAACGCTGAATCTCCTTGTTTTAGCTTGAGTTTTAAATATCTATCATACATATCGTTACTTTTTTAAAGTGCACTATAAAATAGTAGTACTTTTTTAAAGTGTTGTCAAATTTTCTCTTACTTTTTTAAAGTGCACTTTAAATTTCTCCACTTTTTTTAAAGTAGACTTTAAAAAATACCGTTTATTCGCAGCAAATAATGAGCAACAATGTGAGTGAAATAAAAATATTTTCACTATTTCCATTATATACTCCTCATGAGATTTTGAACCATGCTATAAATCCTATCTATATAGCGGTTGCAATGAGAGGTGTAATGCAATATGATGAATGTTCATCAATAAACTGATAATTTCAGTATCATAAGGACATATGCAAGAATACATAGAGGTTATAGGAGCACGGGAACATAATCTGAAGAATGTGAGAATCAAGATTCCTCATAGGAAGCTGATTGTTATAACTGGTCTCAGCGGGTCCGGAAAATCGTCACTGGCTTTTGATACCATTTATGCTGAAGGACAAAGACGCTATGTGGAAAGCCTTTCGTCATATGCTAGACAATTTCTGCAACATAATGATAAGCCAGATGTGGATGCCATAACGGGCCTTTCTCCAGCAATTGCGATTGATCAAAAAACAACCAGCAAGAACCCTCGTTCTACTGTTGGCACAATTACCGAGATATATGACTACATGAGGCTTTTGTTCGCAAGAATTGGAATCCCATATTCACCCGCTACTGGCCTGCCTATACAAAGCCAGACGGTAACTGAGATGGTAGACGCCGTGAAAGCATTGCCAATGGGCACAAAACTTTACATTTTAGCCCCTATTGCAAGGGGAGATAAGGGGGAGTTCCGCAGAGAATTTATTAACCTAAAGAAATTGGGCTACGAGAGAATTGTAATCGAAGGCGAAGTATATGAAATAGATGCGATCCCACCTCTTGATAAGAATAAAAAGCATAATATAGAAGTGTTGATTGATAGACTTGCCGTTACCGAAGACTTGGGTAACAGAGTAGCTGATAGTATTGAATCCGCTCTAAAAATTGGCGATGGGGTAATATATGTAGAAATTGTTGAGGTTCCCGAAGGAGCAGATACTAAATATACCAAGGGCCATCGTATTACTTTCTCCGAGAAATATTCATGCCCTGTATCTGGCTTCCAGCTCGCAGAGATAGAGCCCCGAATTTTTTCATTCAACAGCCCTTTTGGTGCATGCCCAAAATGTGAAGGATTGGGTCATGAGATGTTCTTTGAACCTGATTTAATAGTGCCTAATAAGCATTTGAGCATATTAGAAGGGGCCATTGCTCCTTGGGCAAATTCCAATTCAAAGTTTTTTACCCAGACTCTTGAAACGCTTGCAAAATACTATAAATTCAGCCTTTCTGTAC
>JAYUHP010000001.1:0-2861 GCA_043766875.1 Rickettsiaceae bacterium | reverse complement strand
TTGGTAAGGCTAAACAAGAATTCTGTTTTAGGCTCAATGTGGTCTTTAATACAGCCATTCGTATATATGTGCGTTATATCTTATATCTTAAGCGCCTTACTAAGACAGCCCCCTGAAACAATGATCAAAAATTTGGCGGCTAGCATTCCTCTATGGAATTTTTTGCACCTATCCCTCACCAACACCTCATTGTCCTTGCTAACTAGAGAAAACATCTTAAAAAAATGCCGTATTTCAAGGACAATGTTTATAATTGCTGATGTTGCAGTAGCAGCGTTCACGCTCGCATATAGCATAATTGCTATGTATTTATTGCTCGCTATTTTATACCCAAGCAGCATGAGTTTCTCCCTAGTTTTGACGCCTCTTGTAATACTGCCATTTGTGCTATCCGTCACTGCAGTATCTGTCGCCTTTGCCTTCATCACGCCTTACATTAGGGACGTGCCACAGATTATCCAGCTTGCCCTCTCCACATTATATTGGACCGTGCCAATAGTTTACCCATATTCCATGGTGCCGGAATCAAAACGCTTCCTGTTCGAATATAACCCATTGTTCTTGCTCATAAGACCAATGCAAGAATTGGTCGCAGAATCACGATTTCCAGACACAATGCACATGATCAAGGCAGTGATTGTGATGATATTATCCATAGCCGTCAGCTATTGGATTTACCGCAAATGCAGCCGCAATGTTGTATATTACGTATGAATTACGATATTTACTCATCTAAAGGATTAAAGCAAATTGATGAGGCTTTCTTAAAATTTTCGCAAGAAAACCCTGGCAATTTAATCCATAGCTCTAGGCTTTTGGAGCAATTTCTAGCAACAATTTTTCCTATTCAGCAGTTCCTAGATGCTCATTACAAGGAAGCATCAGACCAGAAGATTTTATATGAGTTTAAGCGCCAGTTTATCCAGCGCAGAGCTGTGCGGAAATATGCTAAGGAAGATGTAAAGCTGACCGATTGTGCCCAGTGGGATAAAATGGATCCGCTGGAGCTTGCATGCCTCGTACTATCTCTGCTTAAGGATGAAGCGATCAATAAAGAGGAGCTGGACAAGCTCATGAGATATGCAGCATACAAGGCATATTTTGACCCATCGCATCCAGTATTTCAGCTACCACAGAAGCTAGATTTTGAGAATTTGCTGACAGGCTACAAACCGAAAGACCCTCATGATCAAGCTAATTATTGCATCTATTGCGCAGGCCAAAACAAAGACTCTTGCAGAACTGGACTCCCTGAACAAACCAACCCGCTGGGGAATAAGCTAACGGGTTGTCCGCTGGGTCAGAAAGTTTCCGAAATGAATTATTTATACTCGGAAGGGCATATTCTCGCCTCAATAGCAGTTGCGATGATAGACAACCCACTCGTCGCAGCAACTGGCAGCAGGGTCTGCAATGACTGCGTGAAATCCTGTATATTCCAGAAGCAAGATCAGGTTGATACGCCAACTATCGAGTCACAAATAGTTCGCTCTGTCTTGGCCTTGCCTTACGGGGCGGAGATATATTACCTGCTGACCCGTTGGAATCCTTTGGATAATTATATGGCGAAGGAAAATTCGCCTGGGATGGCTCTTGTAACTGGCATGGGGCCTGCTGGCTTTGCTATGGCCTATTATTTACTCCGCGAAGGGCACAGCGTGACTGGTATCGACGCACTTGAAATTGATCAATTGCCACAGGAGTTTTTGAAGCCAATCCATAATTGGCAGGAGACCGTTGGAACATATGAGCCCCAGGGCTTTGGGGGGGTTGCTGAATATGGTATAACGGATAGGTGGGATAAAACGAATTTACTTCTTATTAGGATGGTGCTGGAGAGGTTCAAGAATTTTGAGCTTATCGGCAGCACGAGATTAGGGCAAGATAAGACAATTGCTGCAGCATTGGAAGAATTCAACTATATTGCTCTATGCTTAGGAGCCGGGAAGCCTTATGTACCGGAAGTAAAAAATATAGATGCCAAAGGGGTATATTCTGCTTTTGATTTCTTGATGGACGTAAACCTCGGGAAGCCAGTAGATCTGGGGCCCCCAGTGGTGGTTTTGGGTGGTGGGCTAACTTCGATAGACTGCTGCTTAGAGGCAATAAAATTATGCCCAGATGTTAGTATCTTATATCGTAAATCTATAAACGCATCTCCAAGCTACAGAGAGAACCACGATGAGCTTCAAATAGCCTTGAGTAAAGGGGTGAAGTTTATAGAAAATACCAATCTGGATGAAATTGCTGTGGATGAAAATGGTCATATCAAATCGGTAAATAATATACCTGCAAGGTCATTGATATACGCCATTGGCACGAATTATAATGATGAGATAATCAAAGCCGAAGAAGCTATTGTAAAAGCTAATAGCTCTAGAATTGGCATCTTTGGTGACTTAGACCCCACTTATATAGGCAGTGTGGTCAAAGCCATCGCCAGTAGTAAGAATGGGTATAAAAAGGTTTCTGCTATTATTTCTGGCATTAACTCGCAATGAACTTCCCAACCATGCTCCCATCTTCAATCCCTCGCAGCACGACACTAACCAAACTGCCAGGAACTGCTTCAAAGCCGGTGAGCTTCACGGGGATAAAATTCTCCGTATGGCCTTTAGAGTCATTTTCGACCAGAACTTCAGCGGTAGTGCCAATGTGCTTGGTGTAGAACAGATCCAGCTGAGTCTGGCCTTCGTCTCTTAAAGCCGCAGCACGAGCCTTACGGACAGATTTTTCCACCTGAGGCATGCGCGCAGCAGGAGTACCAGCTCTCGAGGAATAAGGAAATACATGCAGATATTGCAGCTCGGCTTCAGCGATAATTTTACGCGTATTTTCAAACATCTCATCGGTCTCTGTCG